>PKWD01000044.1 GCA_003131945.1 Acidimicrobiaceae bacterium | reverse complement strand
CGCGATCTTCGAGTACATCGAGGGTTTCTACAACCGTGAGCGCCGCCACACAACGCTCGGCAATCTCAGTCCGGCAGACTACGAATCCCAGCACGCCGCAGTGTGCTCGGCCTAACAAACGTGTCCGTCAAACCGGGGCAGGCCCAATAGACCTCTGTGAATGTCGACGCGATTCCAGCGGATTCCATTACGCGCGCTCTAGTCGTCATTCCAACCATTTCCCGACAAAAGCACTCTAAGTCGAACTCAGCACACGGCGGGAAATGAGGACTAGTCTGGGGGANNACCAGGAATAATGGCTTTTCCTACAAAACGCATTATTCGCGGCGGTCGGGACGTGATGGCGCTGCCCATAGCTAGAGATTGTGGCAGTCCAGCGCATACATAGCGCTTACAGTTTCGCTGCGTCGCGTTGTCTGTGGAAGTCCGGCAGTTGACACCGCAGGTCCAAGAGATGCTTGACACAGCCGGCCTACGGCGGGCGCTGCTCAGCGGACACCCTTCACCCGCAGGATGGCGACAGCACAGAGGGTGACGCAGACGCCGACCACGGCGTAGAGCACACCACCACCACCGTGGAGCCCGCGCTGCAGCGCCGCATCCCCATCGCCGCGCGTATAGACTGACACGCTGTCATGTTCATTCCCGCAGGCGGTTACCTTCTCAACACCGTCGAGTTTGGTGCCGGTTCCGATACTTTCGTTGCTCACGGAGGCTGGGTAGGCAGCTGGGAGCTATGGCAGCAGCCTTTTCAGTTAATGCAAGAGCGCTGGCGATGCATCGGCTATGACCACCGCGGGTCGGGAGCGTCCACAGCGGTTCCAGACTCGATCACCCCCGACGCTCTCGTCGACGACCTCTTCACAGTACTCGACAGCTTCCATGTCGAACGCTGCGTTCTCGCCGGCGAGTCGCTCGGCGTGCTGACCTGCGTGTTGGCCGTCGCGCGAGACCCTTCCCGGTTCGCCGGCCTTGTCCTGGTTGACGGTGGCTACGGGACAACCGGCGAGAACCCGATGATCGCGGGCTCCCGTTCTGACTTTCCAGCCACAGTGCGCGGGTTCGTCGATCGCTGCATTCCCGAGCCCAATTCTGAGCATCTACGTCGATGGGGTCGCCAGATCTTGCTCAGGGCCGAGCCGGAAGCGGCCGCGAGGCTCCTCGAGGTCCACAGCGGGGTCACCGTGGCCGATAGACTCTCAGCGATACGAATGCCGACCCTCGTCATTCATGGTGAGCTCGACGCCATCATTCCGATGGCGCGCGCGGAGATGGCCGTCCAGGCGATTCCAGGCTCCAAGCTGGTGGTGATTCCGGGCGCCGGCCACGTTCCGATCCTCACTCGTCCGAGGGAAGTGGTCGCTGCCATCGACGACTGGTGGCGCGCAGCAGCAACATGAGGTGCAAGAGGACAAAGAGTGCACCTGGCCCGGCGCGGTGCACGTGTCGGCGTCAGCCCTGGTTCGCCGGCACCTCTGCACTCAGGAATTCCCGGGCGATTCGCCATACGCCGTCAGATTCCTTGCGCCACACCATGAGGAACACCAGCCGCACGGGACCGCCCGGGTTCGCGTCAGGGGATCGGTGAGGCAGGTGAAGAGGCCATCAGCGTACGCGAGGTCGCCTCTGCCTTCGATGCTGTAGGGGGTTATCGTGACGGAGCGAAGGACCATGCCTGTCTCGAGACGCTGCAGCATCTCCTCGCGACCGTGAACCGGGGGGACGCCGGGCATGATGAAGGTCGCGTCCTGCGTATATGCATAGGCCCGCGTCTTCGGGTCAGGATCTTCAGAACGGAGTTGTCATCGTGAGCTTCACGCGGACCCTGCTTGTCTACCGTCATGCAGTCGCCCGTTTCGTTCTGGGAGAAGGCACCTCCAGGGCGCCCCTTCCAGCGCGGTGACATTGGGCNNAGCGACCAAACGCGGCGAACCGCAAGCCATGGCACACTAACGACCTTCTGTAGCGCCTCCCGTTCCGGAGATCATCAAGTGGCACTCGTTAGACCAGTCCTGCTCACCGCAGACGGCCGAGCCGCGCTCATCGCTCAAATGCGCGAGCTCATCGATTCCAAGCGTCCTGAAGTCGTCGAGCGGGTTGCCACCGCCCGCGCCGAAGGAGATCTGCGCGAGAACTTCGCCTACCACGATGCCAGGCGCGAACTGGGTCTCCTCGACGGCCGCGTACAGACCATCGAAGGGATGCTCCGACATGCACTGATCGTCGAGGCCGCCCCGTATGACGGTACCGTGGGCTTAGGCGCGACTGTCGTGGTGCGGGATGATTTCGGGGACTCCGAGTACACCATCGTTGTGCCAGCTGAGGCAGACATCGCCCGTCAGCGGATCTCGCTGGACTCGCCTTTGGGAGCCGCGATCTCCGGCCACCGCGCCGGCGACGAGGTGAGTGTCGACAGTCCTGGAGGGATCCACCGAGTCGTCATCGTCCAGGTGCGCTGACACGGGCGGCGGATACGCCTCAACGTTGCCGACCCAGTCGCCCTGGCCGTACTGCAGACTGGCACCGAAGAGCACCTGTCTGTCGGTTAGCAGGTGTAGTGCTCTAACGAGGAATAAGGGGTTTTCCTGCAAAAGGCATAAATCCCCCGGCTCCGGCCAGATGCCGCCGTAACAAGAGATTGTGGAGTCAAGCGGAAACATAGCGCTTACAGTTTTGACCGACCCGCCCACTGTAGAAGTCCGGCAGATACTTGACACCGCAGGTCCACGAGATGTTTGACGGTGTGGGGCGCGTCCGCCTGATGCTTGACACAGCCGACCTCCTTCCAGTCCGCTCGTCCGCAAGGAC
>PKWD01000322.1 GCA_003131945.1 Acidimicrobiaceae bacterium | reverse complement strand
TGGTTGACACTGGCCAGATATTTCCCGGCGGTATTGGTCAGGTCGACGGCCGAGTCCACCCACGAGGTGTTGATGATGCCGCCCTGGTCGCCCTGGTCGTCGGTGGCCGCCGCCTGCCTGAAGGTGATGGGCCGGAAGCGGGCCAGCGGGTAGAGCGTGCCAGGGGCGCCGTTGCCACCGGGCGCTTCGACCACCCATTCGGCCGAGGTGTTCTGGCAGGGCGCGGATAGAGAGCACACGGCGGAGGGCGAGTAGGACGTCGGCCCCGTGGTGGTGGCGACGCCGTCCTGNNATCGTGTAGGTGGAGTCCGTCGACGAATAGACGACGCTGGCGCTGATGTGGTCACCGACGGCGATCGGGAAGGTGAGGATCACGGAATTGGTGGGGTACATCTCCCACCACGCGCTGTACGAGACGATGGTGCGACCGGAGGGGTTGGTCGTGCACTCGGCCGATGTCCCACCCTGTTCGACGGTCGAGGAATCGCCGGAGCTCCAGCCGTCGAGTCCGACCCAGAACAGGGCCCAGGCATCGACTTCGGGGCACGTGGCCGAGGGCTGGACCCATTTGGCGCTGACCGAGGCGAAGGGACGCCCGGGGGCCGGGCTGAGGGTATAGCCGGACCACACGTCGTTGGTGTGGGGGCAGGGCCTCGGCGGCGTGGGCTGGCAGAACGAGTTCACCGTCGAGTTCTCGGCCGGATGGGTGAAGGCCACTCTGGAGGGCGCCTTGTGCTCGGTCCCTCTGGCTGTCGCCGGAGCGGCCCCGGTGGCGACCACGAGTCCTCCGGTGGTGACGACGGCGAGCGCGACGACAGAGATGCTCCGCTTCCACCGTGCCTGCCGCGACGAAGTCTCTCGCCGCTGTCCTCGAAACACGCCCCGCCCCCTCCACCTGGCCTGCCCCCGGACCCAGGTCGAATTGCATTGTAGCCCGAGCCTGCTGGAATCGTCACGACGGCCGTCGCCCTGAGCTGGCCCCCCCAACTGGTAGACCCTGGCCATGTCCGTGCTCGAAGCCCTGGCCATCGTGGGTGTGGGCCTCGTGGCCGGGACCATCAACACCATCGTGGGATCGGGGTCCCTGATCACCTTTCCCACCCTGCTGGCCTTCGGGTTCAGCCCCATCGTGGCCAATGTGAGCAACACGGTGGGACTGGCCCCGGGCTCGTTGAGCGGCGCCATCGCCTACCGACGCGAGCTCGATGGCCAACGGCCACGGTTGCTCGTCCTCGGGACGGCGTCGGTCGCCGGTGGGATCACAGGGGCGGTTCTCCTCCTGGCCCTGCCCGGGAGCGTCTTTCGCCATGTCGTTCCGGTACTGATCCTGGTGGCCTGTGTCCTCGTCGCCGTCCAACCGCGGCTGTCCCGGCGGTTGGCGGACCGGGAACAGGCGCCGTTGCACGGCGGCGTGCCGCTCTTCATCGGTGTGTATCTGACCGGTGTCTACGGCGGTTACTTCGGCGCCGCCCAGGGTGTGATCCTGATGTCGTTGCTCGGCATCTTCCTCGACGATCAGCTCCAGCGCTTGAATGCGGCCAAGAACGTCCTCGCTCTGCTCGTGAACGGGACCTCGGCGCTGTTGTTCATCAGCGTCACCCACATCGCCTGGGAAGCGGCCGCGTTGATCGCCGCCGGATCGGTCGTCGGCGGCCAGGTCGGGGGCGTCCTCGGCCGTCGCTTCCCGGCACCGCTGCTGCGCGTCCTGATCATCGTCGTGGGGGTGACAGCGGCGGTCGTCCTGCTGGCGTAGAGGACCGTCGCTACGCTCGCCCCGTGCAGCTCGGCATCGTCACACCGATCGTGAACCTCAATCCGCGCTTCGAGGCACCGGCCTGGGAGCGCGACGGCGGCATCTCCGATGTCATCGCCGTGGCCCGGGAGGCCGGNNGTGGCCTCCTCGACCACCACCATCGGTCTGCTGAGCCACGTTCTCGTCCTCGGCTACCACCATCCCCTCGAGATCGTGAAGCGGTACGGGACCCTCGACGTGGCCAGCGGCGGACGCCTGATCCTGGGGGTGGGCGTGGGATCGCTCCAAGGCGAGTTCGCTCTTCTCGGCGCCGAGTTCGACGACCGGGGGAGCCGGGCCGACGACGCCCTGCGGGCCATCCGCGTCTCGTTCGGTCAGCGCCGCCCCAGCTACAGCGGCACCCACTACGGCTACTCGGGATTCTTCGTCGAGCCGAGCGGGCTGGACCGGCCCCTGTCGATCTGGGTGGGGGGACGCACCCGCCGCTCGCTTCGCCGGGCCCTCGAGCTCGGCGACGGCTGGATCCCCTTCGGTCTGGCCCACGACGAGTTGAAGGCCATGCTGGGGGCGGCGCCGGTGGCGGCCGAGATCGCCCGGCGCGCCGACCGCGCCGAGGGCGCCGGACCCTTCGAGCTCATCCTCGCCCCCGAGCCCGCCCTCGATCCGGTGGGCCACCCCGGGGCGGCGTCGGCCACGCTCGAGGCCTACGCCGAGCTCGGCGCCACCGGCTTGAGCCTCCGCTTCCGCCATCGCTCCCGTGACCATTACATGGAGCAGCTCGCCGCCATGGCCCAGGTGACCGCCGACCGGGCCGGCGGCGCCTGAGGAGCAGCGGCGATGGCCGTCTATGTCGACGACTGGCGTCAGCCGGCCACCGTCGGGCCGGTCACGGCGCGCTGGTCCCACCTGACGGCCGACGCCACGGCCGAGCTCCACCTCTTCGCCGCCGAGCTCGGGATGCGCCGCTCCTGGTTCCAGGAACATCCCCATGACCGCTTGTGGGACCATTACGACGTGACCGACCGCTTGCGGGCCGAGGCCATCGCCCGCGGTGCCGTGGCCGTGACCTGGCGTCAGGCGGCCCGGACCCGCCGGCAACGCCGACAGGCACTGGCGGCGTCGGTGCCACCCGGCTCCGGTCCCGACTGACCGGCGCTCTACGCTCGGGCCCATGTCCCGCACCGTTGACGACCAGTCCCCGCACCACGCCGCCGCCGCCGCTCTCCTCGTCCTCGGCGCCGCCACCCTGGGCGAGTCGGGGGGTAGGCCCATGGGTCCCCGCATCAGAGCCGTCTGGAAGGGGGCGACCCTCTCGGCCCCGGCCTATCCGGTCCGCTGCACAGCGGGCGACAACCTGGCCATCCATGTGGCGGTGACCACGGCACCGCCGGGCCACGCGATGGTGGTGGACGTCGGTGACGAAGAGGAGTTCGGCTACTGGGGCGAGGTCCTCACCACGGGGGCCGAGTCCCGGGGGCTGGCCGGGCTCATCATCGACGGCGGCGTCCGCGACGTCACCGCCCTCGAAGCGCACGGCTTCGCCGTGTTCTCCACCACCGTGGCTCTGCGGGGGGCGGCCAAGAAGGCAGCCGGGTCGGTGGGGGCGCCGGCCACCGTGGGCGGAGTGGAGGTCCACAACGGTGACTGGGTGGTGGGCGACGCCGACGGGGTGACCGTGATCCCGGGCGGCGCTCTCGACGCCGTGCTCGCCGCCGGCCGGGCCCGGGCCGAGAAGGAGGAGGGTCTGTTCGCGGCCCTGCGCGACGGGGCCACCACCGTGGGGCTCCTCGACCTCGACCCCTCGCTCGTCGCGGTCAGCTGACCCCTGGTCCCTCTCAGGCGGTGACGAGATTGGCCGGCCGCCCTCCGTCGAGCACCGTGCACACGCCCGCGCACGCCACCCTGGCCATCCGGGACCGGGTGGCCAGGGTGGCACTGCCGATGTGGGGGAGCAGGACCGCCCGGGGGGCGTCGAGCAGTCGCTGACCGACCTCGGGTTCCCGCTCGTAGACATCGAGCCCGGCGGCGAAGATGGTGCCGTCGTGGAGGGCGTCGGCCAGCGCCTCCTCGTCGACCACCGGGCCCCGGGCCGTGTTCACGAGCACGCCGTGGCGTGGCATGAGGCCGAGCTCTCGCCGGCCGATGAGATGCCGGGTGCTGTCGTTCAGAGGAATGTGCAGGCTCACGATGTCGGACTCGGCCAACAGGGTGTCGAGGCTGTCGGTGTAGCCCGGCTCACCGGTGTTGTGCCGCGTGTGGTGCAGGACCCGCATCCCGAAGCCACCGGCGGCCCGCCGGGCCACGGCGGCGCCGATCCGGCCGTAGCCGACGAGGCCGAGGACGGCCCCGTGGACGTCGCGCCCCAGGTACTGGTTGATGCCCCATCCCTCCCACCCGGCGCGCATGTCGCGCTCGGCCTCCCACCCGAGACGTGCCGCGGCCAGGATGAGGAGGAAGGCGAGGTCGGCCGTGGTCTCGTCGAGCACACCCGGGGTGTTGCAGACAGCGATCCCGAGACGAGCGGCGGCGCTGATGTCNNGTTGTCGTAGCCGACGGCGACGTTGGCCACCACCTGCAGACGCCCGGCGCCCCCGGCGGCGAGGACGGCTTCGTCTATGCGGTCGGTGAGGAGACAGACAACGGCGTCGACATCGCCGACGGCGGCGACGAGCTCGTCGTGTGCGAAGGCGGTGTCGTCGGTCCGTTGCACGATGTCGTGGCCGCCCGCCACGAGAGGATCGAGACCACCGGCGGGCAGGATGCGGGTGACGAGGATGCGGGCCACGTACCTGCCATCAGTGGGTCGTGTAGTCGATCGGCCCGGAATCCTTCACGCCCACGGCGAAGCAGAAGCAGTGGATCGGTGCGTGGTCGGTCACCGGCCGGAGGCTGTGGACCTTGTCCGGCGGGATGTGGACGAGATCACCCTGGGCGACCGGGCACTCCTCGTCCTCGATGGTCATGATGCCCCGGCCCGTCATCACGTAATAGAACTCGTGGGTCGGGTGCGAATGGGGGAAGACCTGTCCGCCCCCCGGCACCTCGAATTCGTTCACCAGTTCGAGGTAGCCCCCGTCGGTGATCTCCTTCATCTCCCGGGCATTCACGAGCCACCACACCGGGACCGTGCCGTTGTGCTCGACGACCGGTTCCCTGTCCACGATGCTGCGGACGTCCACGCTTGCCCTCCTCGCCCGGGACCGGCCAGCCTCCGTAGACTGACGGCGGCGTCAGCGTAGATCAAGGGGGATCGGGCCAGTGGCCGACATCGCCAGGAGCATCGAAGCCGAGCCCCTCACCGCCGCCGCGTGGCGCCCCTTCGGTTGGATCCCCGTCCGCGACACCGATCCGGCCGACGGTGCCGAGCGGCTGAGCTTCGAGTGGAGCGACGTCCATCTCAATGTGATCTCCCACACGCCACAGGAGATCGACCACACCGCCCACGGTCTGCTCTGCCAGGAAATGTTCCGCCAC
>PKWD01000394.1 GCA_003131945.1 Acidimicrobiaceae bacterium | reverse complement strand
GGCGCCGCCCACGGTGGGAGCATCGGCGTAGACGGGCTGGAGATGCAGCGGCTTCCAGGTGGGGCGCGACTCGATGTCGAGCGCTTCCAGCGCCACACGGATGTCCTCGTGGGTGGCGCCGAAACGGTTGGGATCGACAAGCACACAGGTGAGCCAGTAGTTGGGCTCTCCGTAGGGCGCCAAGGGCATGAATTCGATCCCCGGAAGCTCGGCCAGAGCGGCCCGGTAACGCTTGTTGATGTTACGCCTGCGCTCGATGCGTTCGTCCAGACCCCGGAGCTGTCCGCGGCCGACGGCGGCCAGGAGATTGCTCAGGCGGTAGTTGAAGCCGATGGCCACATGCTCGTAGTGGACGACCGGCTCACGGGCCTGGGTCGAGAGATAGCGGGCGCGGCTGATCAAGGCGTCATCGTGGGAGACGAGCATGCCGCCACCACTCGTGGTGATGATCTTGTTGCCGTTGAAGGAGAACACGGCGGCGGCGCCGAAAGAACCGGCTGCCCGCCCGCGGTAGCGGGCCCCCAGCGCCTCGGCCGCGTCTTCGATCAGGGGCACGTCAAACTCGGCGCAGGCGGCCAGCAGCCGGTCGTAATCGGCGCACTGCCCATAGAGATCGACGGTCATGACGGCCGCTGGTAGCCGACCGTGGCGGGACCGGGTCTCGAGCTCGTCNNACCAGTGCCGGATCGATGGTCCAGGTGGCGGGGTCGGAATCGACGAGGACCGGTCGTGCGCCCACGTAGGTGACGACGTTGGCGGTGGCGACGAAGGTCTGGGTGGGCACAAGGACCTCGTCCCCGGGGCCCACGTCGAGAAGGAGCAAGGCGAGGTGCAGCGCCGCCGTGCCGCTCGTGAGGGCCAAGGCGCCGGGGACTTCGATCCGCTCGGCCAGTTCGCGCTCGAAGGCGTCTACGTGAGGGCCCACGGGGGCGATCCAGTTGGAGTCGAACGCCTCGAGGAGAAGCTCCCGCTCTTCGTCGCCGACGTCCGGTGGGGACAGGTAGATCCGGCTCATGGGTCGGGCCGGGGGTCGGGAACGAGGGAACCGGTCATGGCGGCGGCGGCCACCAGCAGCACCGCCACCACCGCCGCAGCCACGACGGCCGGGGCCGCACTGCGGGCCACGGCGGCCCCGCGGGCGATACCGGCCACGCCGAACTCGGTGACGATGTAGGCCAGACTGGCCCCGAGTACCGGCCATCCCCGCGCCACCAGCCGGTCGTAGGGGTGGCCTCGGTCGCCCAGGACCAGGGAGCGTCGACTGCGGAGCCGGCGGACCACGGCGAAAAGGACTTCAGCGGCCGGAACGGCGACGATGACGAGGCCGGCCACACCAGTGGCCGCCCTCTGCGGGGCAGCCCAGGCCGAGGCCAGGAGAACGGCGAGGGCGGTGCCGAGGAGGTAAGACCCTCCGTCGCCGAGATAGATGCGTGCCGGGGGGCGGTTGTAGAAGAGGAATCCGGCTAGGCCGCCGGCCAGGGCCAGGGCGAGCTCCCGCGCGTCGCCCCGTAGCAGCCACGCGAATGCCACCGCGGCCACGCCGACGAGCCCGCCGGCCAGGGCGTCGAGGCCGTCGATCATGTTGACGCCGTTGATGAGCAGCACCGTCACGGCGATGACAAGGACGGGGCCGAGTGCCCCGGGCAGGTGGGTGGGAACGACGGCTGCCACGATGGCCCCGATTGCCGCCTGCCCGGCCAGCCGGGTCCAGGGCGCCAGGTGGACGGCGTCGTCGGCTACCCCGAGGACGAGGGCGAGGCCGAGCGGGAGAACAAGAAGCGGGCGGCCCACCGCTCCGCCGACAACGGCGGCCAGGAACACGGCCGCTCCCCCCAGGTAGGGCACGGCCACTCCCTGAGGTTTGAGAGGGCCGGGACGATCCACCACGCCGGTTCGCCGGGCCACGGCCATGGCCAACGGGGTCGCGGCCAGGGCCACGACCACGGCCACCAGACCGACAACGACCAGGCGGGTCATCCGGGCCGCCGCATGAGGAGAGATGTCGTGCCCCGGTGCAGCTCGAATGTCCGCGCGGGCCGGAAACCGGCCCTGCCGTAGAGGGCCACGGCGGGGGCGTTGTCCGCGCCCACGACGACCTGGGCGTGATCTTCTCCCCGGAGGGCGAGTTCGTCGAGGAAGCCGTCGACGAGCAGGGCACCGACGTGTCGGCCGCGCCAGGCGGGATCGACGGCGATGGAGAGGAGCTCGGCCCCGCCTGCGTCCGCCCTCGGGGCGTTGGCCCCGTGGCGCAGCGTCTCCCACACCCGGGGTAGGGCGCCGACCAACCGGGGGAGCGAGACCATGGCGGCAGCGAGGCCATGGCGCCAGGCGAAGCGGCGGTACAGGGCGCGTAGGTCGAGAGCACCAGCCAGGAAGCCGGCGATTGCCGGCCTTCTGGTCCCGGTATCACCGTCACCGTTGGCCGCCACGCCGATGGCGACAAGGAGAAAGCAGTCGGGGCCGCGGGCGATGCACCGGTAGAGGTGATCGAGGAACCGTGGGCCGAGCTGGGCCAGGAACCCGTCGGAGATCAGGCCGGCGTGCAACCTGGCGGCCACCTGGGCATCGGCCTCCGTCCCCAGCCTGATCACGACGGCGAGGTCGTCGGACTGCTCGCTCACGCGAGCCACATTACGGGCCGCCCTGGATCGCCGAGAGGACCTCGTCGACCAATTCGGCTCGGCAGATCAGCAGATCGGGGAGCCAGGGGTCGTGCTGGTCGTAGGTGAGGGCCGATCCGTCGAGCCGCGAGGCGTGGACGCCGGCGGCTCGGGCCACGGCCACCGGTGCGGCCGAGTCCCATTCGTACTGGCCCCCAGCATGGACATAGATGTCACCGTTGCCGCGGACAACGGCCATGGCCTTGAACCCGGCGGAACCCATGGGGACCAGGTCGGCGTCCAGGCGGGCCGCCAATATCGCCGCTTCTGCCGGCGGCCGGGTGCGGCTCACGAGGATGCGCAGACGACGTTCACCACGCGGGGGCAACGATGGTGGGTCGGCCGTGGCCAGAACCACATCCTCGCCGGGCAGGGCGACGGCACCGGCCACAGGCACTCCGCTCTCGACCAGGGCCACATGGACGGCGAAGTCGGCCCGGCCCTCGGAGAACTCGCGGGTGCCGTCGAGGGGATCCACGATCCAGATCCGACGCGCCCCGTGGCGCCCATCGGCCGGCCCGGCTTCCCGGGGCGGCACCGCTTCCTCCGACAACACCGCGTCTTGGGGACGTTCCTGGCGCAGGGCTCCGATGATGAGCTCATGCGCTCGCCGGTCCCCGTCGGCTCCCAGGATGGCGGATTCCCCGCCCTCGGTCCCTTCCCGGACCTCGAGGAGCAAGGCCCCGGCGCGCCCGGCGACGCGAGCGGCGAGCGCATGATCGTCGGAGCTGGGCATGGCGAGAACCTCGTTCAGGGCGACGGTGACTGGGTCCGATGACCATAATTGACCCGATGGAAACAGGTTCCCAGAAGCTCCCGGCTACTGTGGAAAGCCATGGAACAGGCGTCATCAGCCGGGCCCGGGCCGCACGAGTCGGCCGGTCCCGGCCAGTATCAGCTGTCCCACCTTGAGGCGCTCGAGGCTCAGTCGATCCACATCATGAGGGAGGTGGTGGCGGAGTTCGAGCGGCCGGTTCTGCTCTTTTCGGGAGGCAAGGACTCGATCGTCATGCTGAGGCTGGCCCAGAAGGCCTTCTGGCCCTCGCGACTGCCGTTCCCGGTCATGCACGTGGACACCGGCCACAACTTCCCCG
>PKWD01000419.1 GCA_003131945.1 Acidimicrobiaceae bacterium | reverse complement strand
GCCGAGGCCAACCAGTGGCCGGCCGACCTCGTCGACTATTTCGGCGACGGCGACGAGTGCCACATGTGTTTCCACTTCCCGCTCATGCCGCGGCTGTTCATGGCCGTGCGCCGGGAGCAGCGTTTCCCGGTGACCGAGATCCTGGCCCAGACGCCGGTGATCCCCGACGGATGCCAGTGGGCCATCTTCCTGCGCAATCACGACGAGCTGACACTGGAGAAGGTCAGCGAGGAAGAGCGCGACTACATGGTGGCCGAGTACGTGAAGGACCCCCGCATGCAGCGGCACATGGGCATCGGGCGTCGCCTGGCACCGCTGCTCGACGGCGACCGTCGGTTGGCCCAGCTGCTCTACGCCCTTCTGTTCTCGCTGCCGGGAAGCCCGGTGATCTACTACGGCGACGAGCTGCTCATGGGGGACAACCTCTACCTCGGTGACCGTGACTCGGTGCGGACCCCTATGCAGTGGAGCCCGGACAGAAACGGCGGGTTCAGCCGGGCCGACTTCGCCCAGCTCTACCTGCCCCCTCTCATGGACCCGGTCTACGGGTTCGAGTCGGTGAACGTCGAAGCGCAGCAGCGCAACCCGAGCTCGTTCCTGCACTGGATCCGCAGCATCCTCCAGACGCGCAAGCAGTTCCCGGTGTTCGGCACCGGCAGCTTCGAGGTGGTGCCCTGTGCCAACCCTTCGGTTCTGGCCTACGTCCGCAGCCCCCACCCGCCGGCGCCCGACACCACCACGGCCGCACCGGACAAAGCGACCCGTGGGGGCCGGGCCGGCCGGGTGGGTCGCTCGGGGCGCGCCGGGGCCGGTCGGGGCGACGGTGCCGTCGAGGTCGTTTCCAACCCGGTCCTCTGCGTCCACAACCTGAGCCGTTTCGCCCAGCCGGCCGAGCTCGACCTGGCCCGGTGGGCCGAGCGCACGCCCGTCGAGCTGCTCGGCCGGGTACCGTTCCCGTCCGTGGGCTCGGCGACCTACGGGGTGACGCTCGGCCCCTACGGCTTCTACTGGTTCGAGCTGATGGACCACGACCCCATGGGCCGCGGCGACGGCAACGACGGAGCTCCCGGGTGACACCGTCGGGCACCGGCGTGACCGGACTCACCGACGGCACCCGTGAGGCCCTGGCCGATCTGGTCTCCTCCCACCTGGTGCGGACCACCGGTGGGGGGACCGACGACGCCTCGGTGGCGGTGCTCGAGGCGGAGGTCGTGAGACAGGGCCGTCCGGGCATCGTCGACGTCGTCGCCGCCGTCGGGGACCGGACCATCCACCTGCCGCTGGGCCTGCGGGATCCCGGGGGGGAGGCGAAGTTCCTGGCCGGCGACGAGGATCCCATCCTCGGTGTCTTCGAGGACGAGGACGGCCTGGCCGTCGCCTTCGATGCGTTGCACGACGCCGAGGTGGTGACGTCTCTTCTGCACCACGTGACGGGACAGCAAGCCGACCCGGCCCGGGTCCGCCAGATCCGTCACACGGCCGAGTCGGTGACCCTGGCCTTCGAGGACCGTCTGGCCTTCACCGTGTTCTCGGAATTGGTCCACGGCCCCCGGGCGGGGCTCGGGCTCCTCCTCGCTCTCGACGAGGTTGGGTTCAACCACATCGCCGCCCCGGTGGCTGTGTGGCGACGGGGCGGGCGCGATCTGGGCATTGTCCAGGAGTACCTCCCCGGGGCATCGTCGGGCCGGGCCCTGGCCGTTACCTCGGTGCGCGATCTCTACGCCTCGGGGGGCCCACCGGAGCTGGCCGGGGGCGACTTCGGCGCCGAGGCGCACCGCCTCGGCACCATGGCCGCCCGGATGCACCTCGGACTCGAGGAGGCTTTCGGTCGTCGGCAGGGGGATGTGGGTGCCTGGGCCGAGGCCATCGAGGAGGCGCTGCGCCCGGTGGCCCCCACCCTGCTCGACCGGCCCGACGTCGGGGTCCTGCTGGAGGAGCTCCGGGCCCTGACGGTCCCCTGCTTCGCCACCCGCACCCACGGCGATTTCCAGATCGGCCGGGTGGCCCGGACGGAGCAGGGTTGGTACGTGACCGACTTCTCCTCGGGCGGGCAGCCCACCACGGTGGCGGCCATCACGGGCCCCGGCCCCGAGGCCGGCGGCGAATTGAAGGGGGGCGGGGAGGTCGTCTACCGGTCGCCGCTGGCCGACGTGGCCGACCTGTTGTGGTCCCTGGGGGCGGTGGCCGAGGACGCGGCGGCGGAGCGGGACCCGACCGGTCGTGAGGGTCTCGGGGAGCTGGCCGAGGCGTGGGAGCTGCGCAACCGGCGGGCCTTCTTCGCCGGCTACCTGGGTGTGGCCGGGATCAGCGCGCTGGTTCCTCCGGGGCGCGAGGCGGTGCGGGTGCTCGTGGGTGCCTTCGAGCTCGAGAGGGTGGCCGCTCGGCTGGCGCGCCAGGCCCGACGATGAGGCGTCGGTAGGGGGGTCGGTGCGCCTCGGCATCCTGACCGGCGGCGGGGACTGCCCGGGGTTGAACGCGGTCATCCGGGCCGTGGTCCTCACGGGCGACACCGTCTACGGCGACGACACGGTGGGTTTCCTCGACGGCTGGAAGGGTGTCCTCGAGGACAATGCCGTGGCCCTCACATCGGAGCGCTGCCGGGACATCATGCCCGTCGGGGGGACGATCCTGGGCACCTCGCGGACGAACCCATTCGCCGTGGAGGGCGGACCGCAACGGGTGGTGGCCACCCTGGCGGCGCAGGAGGTGGACGCTTTGGTGGCCATCGGAGGCGAGGACACGCTCGGTGTGGCCGACCGACTGGCCGGGCACGGGGTCCGGGTGGTGGGGGTCCCGAAGACCATCGACAACGACCTGGCCGGCACCGAGGTCACCTTCGGGTTCGACACGGCCGTCCAGATCGCCACCGACGCCATCGACCGGCTCCGCACGACGGCCGAATCGCACCACCGGGTCATCGTCTGCGAGGTCATGGGTCGCCACGCCGGGTGGATCGCCACCCACGCCGGTATGGCCGGCGGCGCCGCCGAGATCCTGATTCCCGAGATCCCCTTCGACCTCGAGGTCGTGTGCGAGAGGTTGAGGCGACGCCACGCCGGCAGTCAGTTCTCGTCCATCGTGGTCATCTCCGAGGGTGCCGTCCCCCTTGAGGGTCCCGATGCCGAATCGGCCCGGCGGGCCACGTCGAGCTCGTCGGTCGACGCTTTCGGCCACGCCCGGCTGGGCGGGATCGGGACGTGGCTGGCCGACGAGGTCGAGCGGCGCACGGGCTTCGAGGCCCGGGTCACCACCCTCGGCCATGTCCAGCGCGGCGGCACCCCGACGGCGTTCGACCGGGTCCTCGCCACCCGCTTCGGTGTGGCGGCAGTGACCGCCGTGCACGACGGGGCCTTCGGGACGATGGTGGCGTTGGCGGCCGGGGACATCGTCCGGGTCCCCATCGCCACGGCGGTGGCCGAGGCCAAGACGGTCGATCTGGCGCTCTACCGGGATGTGGCCGGGGTGTTCCTCGGTTAGGCCCGAACGACTGGGAGCCGGAACTGCTAGTGGGCCGGAACGGCCACGCGCAGCTCTTCGCTCGCCTGTTCGGGGGCCACGATGTTGATGAGGACCCCGGTGCCCAACTCGAAACCGGCCTGGGTCGTGAGCTTGGGCCAGATGTGGACGTGCCAGTGGTAGGGCTCGGGGGCCCGGTAGGGGGCCGAGTGGAAGACGAGGTTGTAGGCCACGTCCCCGCAACGCTCGCGTAGCTGGGCCAGGACGGTGCGCAGGGAGCGGCCCACGGCCATGAGGTCGGCCGGGTTGGCGCGGTGGAGATGGGGGCCGTGGTTGCGGGGGATGACGAGCATCTCGTAGGGGGTCCCGCTCCAGAAGGGGCAGATCACGAGGACCCGGTCGTCGGCGTAGACGACGCGGTACCCGGCGTCCTCTTCGGCGTCGACGGTGGTGCACAGAAGGCAGCGACCGGCGAAGCGGGCGAATCCGGCCTGTTCCTCGGCCAGCTCGCGGGGGACGAAGGACATACCGAGGAGCTGGCCGTGGGGGTGCTCGATGGAGGCCCCGGCCTCGCGTCCGGCGTTCACGATGGCCTGGCTGTAGCGCAGGCCGGGGACATTCGAGTGCTCCTCGATGCGGTCGCGGATGGCGGCCATGACGAGGCCGGACTGCTCGTCGGAGAGGCGGTCCCAGCCGTTGGCGTGCTCGGGGGAGAGGACGAGGACCTCGTGGATGCCGCCGGCGGTGGCCTGGGTGTAGACGGGGCCCCGGTGCTCGACCACGAAGGGATGGTCACCGGAGAAGGCCGGGTAGAGATTGGGGACGACCCGGACGAGCCAGGATCCTTCGGAGCCGTAGGTCTCGAGGGCGGGGGCGGTCGACCCTTGGTTGCCGGCGCAGAAAGGACAGGGTCCGGTGGTGTCGGCCTGGACGGGCGCGGTCCGGGGGGCGAAGTGGTCGGGGCGCTCGGCGCGGTCGATGCTCACCACCACCCACCGTCCGGTGAGCGGGTCAAGACGGAGCTGGTTCATCGCGCAGCCCCCCACTTGCCCACGTGCGCATCACTCTCAGTGTTCCTAGAGGTGTCGCTGTTGCTCATCAGTGGCTTTCCGGATCCTCCGTCGTGTCGAGTCCGCACCGCACCCCTCCAGGCTAGCCGTCGGAGTGGTTGAACCGACACATGTCTGTCATCTGTCTCTCGGCGTCATCCAGCGCCGGTGGAAGGTGCTGCTTCGCGCATTGTCGCCGAGTTGTGGGAACGACGGCGGTGGGTGGTCGAATGGTGCCGAACACTCCGTACCGTGGTTGGCGCCGGGCGCCTTCGGGGGGCGACGATGGCAGCCGTGACCTCTCCCGCATTCCCGGCGGTGGTCCACGCCGTGCCCAAGGGTGCGGTGTACAGCATCCTGCTCCTTCTCCATGTGGCCTGCGCGCTGGTGGGCTTCGGGGCGCTGGCCATGACCGGGGTCCAGGCCCGGCGGGCCCGTCGGGGGCCCNNGGGACAAGGGGCCGAGGGGGTCCGGAGGTTCTTCGGTCCCGGGGTCAACTGGGCCGCCCGTGCCCTGTACGGGGTGCCGGTCTTCGGCTTCGCCCTCATCTCGACGAGCGATGGGGCCTTCAGCGCCGGCGACGGCTTCGTCATCGCCGGGCTCGGCCTGTGGTCCCTGGCCACGGTGGTGGCCGAGGTCGTGGTGTGGCCGGGGGAGCGTCGTATCCAGGAGGCGGTGTCGACCGAGTGGGTGTCGACGGCGGTGTCGACGAAGAGCGATGGCCGGTTCGAGAGCGACTGCCGCCGGGTGGCGCTGTCGGCGGCCTTGCTGTCGGGCGT
>PKWD01000384.1:6779-7074 GCA_003131945.1 Acidimicrobiaceae bacterium | reverse complement strand
GTTTCCGAGATCGGCGGCAGTGATAACGAGCCACGCTCTACCCGCCGTCACCGCCCCGAACAGCAACATTCTGGGCAAGGGAAAGAAATCCCATTACATCCTGAAAAAGTTGACTGTGGCCGAAGACACGTCAGGCAACAATTGCAGTACCGGCTTCGTATCGTTCACCATCACCAACCAGGGGACGGCGACCCAGTATTTGACCTTCGAAACGTCCCCCGGCGTATTCTCCGCCTTTGGCCCCCTTGCGGGCAAGGCGGTGAGCCCCGTCTGCGTCGCCGATGGTACGGCGGGT
>PKWD01000384.1:0-6759 GCA_003131945.1 Acidimicrobiaceae bacterium | reverse complement strand
GGGCCGGCTTCTCGCTTTTGGTGCCCGCTCGCAAGAGCCGGGTGCAGACTGGCCTGAACAGGCTAGAACAACTGCCCGACGCTGCGCGCGGTAACACCCGCTTGCGCGCGGGGCGGTGACGGCCGCGGACCAGGAAATGATTCCGGTTACATCGCCCCCGCCGGACGCCACTAACCAACCTCAGACCATCAGGTATCGCTCCGGCCCATGGTTCGAGAGTCAGAACTCTCTTGTCAGGTCAGTGGAGCAGGTTCAACGTCTCTTGAACTCTCTCTCGGATTCGGAGACAAGACGAGACCTCGATCATCTTCACCGCGCATCGCAGGTCAAGGGGCACCTTGGCTCGTCGCCGGACCTCGTCTACCCACCCCCAGGCAACGACAAGTTCACCTCAACAAACAGGATCAGGCGACGCTGGTAGCTGCCTATCTGGCTGGTGGCCTGGCGAGCGCTTACCAACTCCATCGTGGAACGGTCAGCGAGATTCTGTCCCGACATGGGGTGACCGACCGACCGCATGGGCCTCGCCGAAGAAGGTCGGGCGACGCTGGCACCTATTAATGAATGATCGGCGGTCGGGTACCAAGAGGACCTAATCATTGGCGACATGCAAAATCTTGCCGGTCGAGGTAAGCGTTTCCGGTCGCTGGCGGGTTATACAGGTGTGAGCCAAGATAACGCCGAGTTCGCCGAGTTCTTCGCGGCAAGCTGGGACCCCTCCCTACGGGCGGTGGCCGCCAGCACCGGCAACATGGCGCTGGCCCAGGACCAGACCGCCGAAGCGTTTGCCCGGGCGTGGGCGTCCTGGCACAGGGTCAGCCATCATCCAGCCCCCAGGGCCTGGGTCGTCCGCACCGCACTCAACGCCGGGGTGTCCTGGTGGCATCGGCGCAGCAAGGAAACGGCGCTGACCAGTCATGACATCGCAGCGGCTGACAACCAGGGGACTGACCTGGATGCTGCTGTACTCACGGAGCTGCGCCGCCTGCCAGCCCGCCAGCGGGAAGTGATCGTGCTGCGTGTCCTCCTCGACTTGGACATCGAAACGACCGCCAAGCAGCTCGGCATCGCGCCGGGAACAGTCCGGGCTCACTTATCACGGGCCATGACAGCCCTTCGCAGCTCACGGGCCATGACAGCCCTTCAGACCGAACTCGCTCCCGCCACGACCACGGAGATCAAGCCATGAAACCACGAGGAGATCAAAAGATGAATCACGTCGAGAACCCGATTGACAGCGCCGTGACCCGGGAGCTGCGCGACGCCCTGTCTGAATTGGCCACGCCCGAGCGGCCAGCGCTTGCGGCGATCACCAGCAGGGGCCGGGCGCACCAGCGGCGGCGGCTCGCAGGCTTCACTGGCCTCGGCGTGACCGGAGCCGCTGCGGCCACCGCTCTAGCACTCGCCCTGACGGGTGCGCTCAGTGTATCCCCAGCCCAGAGCGCGAGCGCTATCCACGCCCCAGCCCCCGCCAGCACTGGCACGAGAGCCGCCGGCACCATCCAGACCGCGGCCTTCATCCTCACCAGCAATGTCAACGGCACCGACACGCTGACGCTGACCATGAGTCAGGTGCTCAACGCCGCCACCCTCCAGCAGGCACTCACGGAACACGGCATCCCGGCCCTGGTAAAGACCCGCACCTACTGCTCGTCCAGCCCAGCGGCACCCGACCCTGTCAGTGCCGGGGTGCTATCCGTCCAGCCTCCTGCCGGCGCTCCTCACTCTAACGTGCCAGCGCCCAGTCTCCCTTCGGCCAGTGAGATGAAGCAGATCGCTGCCCGCACCGTGACGGTGATCAACCCTGCGGCGCTCCGGTCCGGGACCGAGTTGTTCTTCGGTTACTCCACCACCGCCAACGCCGTGTTCACTGACCTCATCTACACCGCCTCATACACCTGCAGTAACAACCCGTAGCCGCCGTCGGACCTGGCGCCAGAAGGTCAGCTAGGCGGGCCACCATCCGGCACCCGAAACTCAACTGCGGGCGCCCCTCGGAAAATCGCTCCGGGGGCCGTTTGCAGGAACTGGACGGATTCTCGGTGTCCTCGAAGTGAGCGCTGCATCGTCGTCACCCTCGAAACAATCGCCAACTAAAACTGGGACACACCACTAGATGGACCAGGCCGACGCCGAATGTAATAGCGCTTGCCATTGCTCATCTGTTGGAATCCAAGGCAGTTTGGTAAATCGCCGAATGACTCGTCACCGGAACTCGAACCTGACCACTGGAAAGAGGACCTGACAGCTTCATAGTGACATGATGGTGACAAATCCAGGATGCGGCCGACAGCTTAGGGAGATCGAAGATGGCACGTGGCGTCGCCGAGCACCCACGGAAACACCTTCCAGAAACAAGAAGAGATCAACAATGGCCGCAACGCTGAGGCTGACGCATAAAGCAATCGGAGTCGAGGTCCGACGTGGCACGTACGACATCGTGGTTGACGGTAAGCGTGCCGGATCGGTCGAAATGAACGACACGATCGAGATACCAATCGANNCGATCCAGCTCCGCCGTACAGCTGATGATCGGTCTCTGTGACGACATCGTCGCAGGCCGAGATCAAGCGGGAACACACGCCGTACTGATGCAAGTAATCTCGGACCGACGGGCCTGCGGAGGGTAATGGGCGCAGTCAGCGACGTTCCAGCGACGCTCGAACGCTGACTACGAAAGACTGGATGATGGAGAGGTCACCCAGACGCGAACAAGTGTTCGTGGTTACCGAACTACATAGATATAGTTCTGGAGGTAATAGGACGTTACTCCAACCCCCCTCGACGGCCCGCTGACCTGCAGAAACTTCTCACAGCCACCCCTGTTCGACGCCACGAAATGCCCGAAACGAGACCTCCGCGCCAACATCAGCGCCGTCTTCGTCCGGACGAACTGGCCCGCTTGGTGGCCGGTTACGTGGCAGGGGTCGAGGTGATCGAGCTCGCCAGGCGCTATGGAATAGCCCGCCAGACGGCTCTTGAACAGATGCGCCGGGAGGGTGTCCCGCGGCGCCACCCCCGGCTGAGCGCCGACGACACCGAAAGGGCGGCTGGCCTCTATCGGACCGGCGACTCACTCGCCACCATCGATGGAGTATTCGGCGTGGACCCAGGCACAGTGCGTCGGGCCCTGATCAAGCTTGGAGTCCCGATGCGCGACTGCCACGGACACGAACAGGCCGCTTCTTCGTGATCAAGCATCAGCAAGCTCACTTCGAATCTCGTGGTCGCCCTAAAGACGCATTTTTTGGTCCTCACCGCGCAATTATCGGGCGGGTCCATATGCCAATTCGGCTACGCTCCCCCGCGGGGAAGATTCGTCACACCAGACATGAGGGACTCCCTCCCCCAACCCGGGCTGGAACAGGGGGGATACCGCCTTGGGCGTCAGCCCAATGGACCTGGGAGCGAAGCCTCTCGGATGCTGCAGTGTGCGAGCGATTATCGTCGTGCATGAGCATCGCTCGAGATGGGCAGCACCGAGCGTCCGTCGGAGGGAGATCATGACCACTGAACCGGCGATCTGAGCGAGGCGAACGAGCCCGGACGGTCGAGCATTGTGGGGTCGGTCCCATCGCGACGTAACGGTAGCGGCCACGGTGCGAACCAGGTGCTAAGGCGATGTCCGACGTCTCCGCCCTGTCGTCTTGGCCCGCAGTAGGTTTGTGGGCAATGGATGCGCTCAGCGAGCTACGACGGGACGGCTACGTCGTGCTTCCCAAGCTGGCAAGCGCTGACCAGCTGGCGAGCATCCGGCGGGATCTCGCGCCCTTTCTCACAGGTCGCCTCTTTGGTCGCAACGATTTCGAGGGCTTCCGCTCAGAACGCGTGTATGCCCTGCTCGCGAAGGCGCCTTCGGTTGCCGCTCTCGTTGAGCACCCCGCGGTCCTCGAGCTGGTTGACGCCGTCTTGGATCCCGGTTACCTCCTGTCGGCCAACCTGGCCATCAATGTGCATCCTGGCGAGACCGCTCAGATGCTGCACTCCGACGACGGGTACTGCCGTATCCCGCGCCCGCGAGAGCCGATGGGACTCTCGGCCATATGGGCGGTTGATGACTTCACTGACGACAACGGGGCCACTGAAGTGATCCCAGGTAGCCACACGTGGGGCGATGAGGAGCCGGACCACAGCGACGAGCGAGTACGGCAGATCACGATGCCGGCTGGGTCGGCGGTCGTGTTCATGGGGNNCCGAGGACAACGGGGCCACCGAACTGATCCCGGGCAGCCACACGTGGGGCGAAGCGGGACCTGACACCGACGACGGTGGCGTGCAGCAGATCAACATGCCGGCCGGGTCGGCCGTCGTGTTCATGGGAACACTGCTGCACCGCGGCGGGGCGAATCGCAGCGAGGGCACGCGGCTTGGGATCACGCCCCAGTACTGCCAGCCCTGGATCCGCCAGATCGAGAACATGCCCCTCGCCGTACCTCCGCCGGTGGCGTCGGCCTTCTCGCCGCTGGTGCGAGCGCTGCTCGGCTATAGCATCCATAAGCCCTTTATCGGGTACGTCGATGGACGCGACCCTCGACGCCTCCTGACGCCGAGATGACCATCACCCCCGTCGCCCCTGATTGCACCCACGATTTTGAGGACCATCGAGGGTGCCACGATGCCTTAGCGACTCATCAAGAGTCCGGTGGGGGCATAACTGTTTTCGGGGCTATGTGCCCCGGTGCTTCTTGACTTGTCCTAAGAGTGAGATCGGACTCGGATGGCCTGGCCAATGGGCAACCCGCTCGGGATTGGCGCCGGCGAGCAATACAGGGTGGCCCCAATCACCTACCGACCGACGGTGATTAGCGCAACACCGGCAGTATCGGGTGGGCCCCCCGACAATATGGGGCAAGAAATGGCGGTATTTCCGGTCGGTCCGGCGGCCACTCATTGAGGCGGTGCAGTGGAACTCCGCAGCCCGCGACGACGTCTAACCACGCGTGAGGAGCACCAGAACTCGGATGTCGCCGATCAGGGCAGCGATCGGTTTGGTCGCAGTGACGATCGTGGCGGCTGGGTGTGGGAAGAGCACGACGACCGCACCTTCGACAACCGCGACGTTGCCCACCACGACCATCGCTGTTGACCGGGACGCGACCCCGTCCGGTTGGGTGCCGGTGGCGTTCGACGACGTCCAGATCTCGGTTCCAGCCACGTGGGACATCACCCTCGGCTGTCCCGAAGCCGTCGGAAACATATACCTGGGCGGCGAGCCGGAGCTGTTTTGCCCGAACGAGGCCGTCGAACTGGACATCGTCGTCCTTGGGACCGATGATTCGCCACCGCCCACTGGTGTGTCGCCCGAGGTGATCAACGGTCTGACCGTCTACTGGCTGGGTCCGGACGATGGCACCCTGCTCATCCCATCGTTGCACGCTTCGATCAACGCCACCGGTCCATCGGCGGGCGAGGTCCTCCATACGGTGACCTACTCACCGGGGGCCGTGGCCCTAGCCAGTGGAGCGTCCCCGTCCGTACCGAGCGAGTGGCACCGCGTGTCGTTCGGCGGTCTGAACGTGGCGGTTCCGAGGAGCTGGGCCGTCGTCCGCCAAGCCGACTGGCCCATCAGCTGTGGTCCGACCGACCTCAGTCTCAGTGAGAAGGACGTGCTTCTCAGCGCCGGGACGGCGGTGTCCCCACCCGCCTGCCCGGATATCTCCCATGTGGGCGTCCCTTTCCCGACCGATGGTCTCGTCATCGACCCGGGACCGGACGGACCACTCACTTCCGATTCGTTCTGGCCGTGCTTGCGGATCCACAGGCTTCGGGCGTGTCCCACCACGGCGGACGGCTCAAGTGTTCTGGTCTTGGCCGTTCATGCCCCCGGCAGGAGCCGACCCACGGTAGTCGAGATCGGATTGGCCGGTTCAGGAATGACCGCTCGGACCATCGTCGACTCCCTGCGGGCCGAGTGATCGCCTCGAACGGCGTATCCGCACCGTCAGGAGTGGGAAACCGTCTCTGAGAGCCGACACCGCACTATTCGCGGCTCAGAGCGATTGCGCGCAGTTCCAGGTCCGAGGGGCCTCGTCGGGAGGTTACGCAAGCCGGCAGTACCGGGCGGTCCGCTCCGAACTATCTTCTGGCCGAACGTCTGGGCAAGGGGTGGCACCATGGCCAAGCTCATCTATTCGGCGATCACGTCGCTCGACGGTTATATCGAGGACGAGGACGGGGGTTTCGACTGGGGTGCGCCCGACGAGGAGGTGCTCAGCTTCATCAACGATCTTGAGCGCCAGGCTGGCACCTATCTCTACGGGCGCCGGATGTACGAGACGATGGTCTTCTGGGAGACGACGCCAACCGCCGACCAGTCCGCCATATTCTTGGACTTCGCCCGAATCTGGAAGGCCGCCGAGAAGATCGTCTACTCCAGGACCTTGGAAACGATCTCCAGCGCCAGGACGGTGGTCGAGCGAGAGTTCAACCCCGACGCGATCCGACGCATGAAAGCTAGCGAGGCACGTGACATCACGGTGGGCGGACCCGAACTCGCCGCCCAGGCGATACAAGCCGGATTGGTGGACGATTGTCACTTGTTCGTCTCACCCATCGTCTTAGGAGGCGGTAAACCCGCACTCCCGAGAAAGGTTCGCCTGACGCTCGAACTGATGGAGGAACACCGCTTCCGCAGCGGCGTGGTTCATCTCCAATACTGCATCAGAGGGTAACGCCCCATCCGGTACGTGCCTGCTGGCTCGGATCAGGAGCCGCCCGCTCATATCATGCGATCGGAAGATTTCCAATCAGAATGGAAAG
>PKWD01000004.1 GCA_003131945.1 Acidimicrobiaceae bacterium | reverse complement strand
TGAATTCAGCCGATTTCGGCAGACCTTCCTTCACCGTGGATGGCAGCCCGGCGCGCAGATTGATGTTGTAGCGCTCGCCGTGTTTCAGGCCATCGACACAAAGCTGCTTTCCTTCCGACGACAGCGCTGGCTTGTCGCTGCCCGCCAGCGCCAGGAACGGCGCGAAATCGGTNNCTCGGTGCGCTTGGCGAGGTCCTCGGAGAACTGGAAACAGGCGCGCGGCGAGGCCGAATCGGAATCGACGGTATAATCCAGCAGCCGGAAGCCGTGCTCGTCGCGCATTTTCTCGTACTGCCCGCGCACATCGGCGACTTCGCGCATATCGAGCGATAATCGCAGCGCATCCAGCGCCGGCCGCCACAGCTTGCGTTCTGACAAGGCGTGGCCGAGCACGGCCAGCGCATCGGGCTTCAGGATGCTCCTGGCCCCACCAGGGCCGAAGTAGGGCCGCCAGCACTTCGGTTCCGATTCGTAGGCCAGTAACTCCATCGAGGTGGACCTCTCCAACTCCCGCAGGCAGACATACAGCTCGCTCACCGCCAGTGCATGGCGCAGGTAGCTGGTACGGGGTGTCCAGACGGGTCGGAACCGCCGCCTATTCGGATAGAGCAGTCGCTGCCCCGCTGGGCCGAGGGCGTAGACCAGGCCAGCCGATCCGGCCCGTTGTCCGCCGATGGTGCGGTCGAGTCGGGTCAGAACGTGCCACCGGACCATCTGTCCGAGATGCTTACGGGCTAGGCGGGCTCCGGCGGCTGATGCCCCGTAGTGGAGGCGCTGGACCTGGCGACCGCTGACGACACCGAGACACCCCACGTCGACCAGAATGGCCTTCTGTTGACCGTGAAGCTGCCCGCTGAGGGCCACCACCCGGGATCGGGTGACGTACACCCGCTTGGCCTTCGCCCCTTTGGAAGAGGAGTTGCTTTGATCTAGAGATTCCCCGGCAGATTTCCTGTCCGTACCTATGTGGACCAGGGAGGATGCAACGGGGTACTCGACCCGACCGGAACGGTCGGCAGGAGCGCTCATGGCGCCCTCCCCGGTCGCTCCCGGCGACCGAGCCCGCCAGTTGAACCGCCGGACTGACGATCGCGAATGGCTCGCTCGACGTCGACGCGGTCGACACCGTAGCGGTCACGGGAGTGAACCCGGATAGCGTCAGCGTCGGAGGAGATGGGTCCCAGCGCTCGAGTCCGGCCGGTCGCCGGGGCTTGGGTGGTGCCCGCAGCGAACAATTGGCACACCACCTCGAAGGCCCCGAGACCCTGCAAGTCCTCGGCCGACAGGATTGTCCCCATCTCCCTGGCGATGGTCCGAGCGTCGCCCGAGGGAAGCTGGAAGACCACCCGAGAGCGGGCATTGGCCAGGATGGCGTGCCGGGCTTCCTCGCCAAGCTGGTCAAGGTGCTGGTGGGCGAGAGTCATGCCCAGCCCCAGCCCCCTGGCCTCGGCCAGCATCGAAGGCATCGGAGTGGGCAGGTGGACGAAATGCTGAAACTCGTCCAAGTAGGCCATCACCGGCCGGCGCCTGGCCTGGTCGATACCCGCCCGGCCTGTGGTGGCGTGCCACAGCTCAGCCACGATGAGCGCCCCGATGAGCGAGGCCGCCTCCTCGCCCAGGAGACCCGACGCCAGCGAGCAGAGCACAACCTTGCCGCTGGCCAGTACGTCCCTGAGATCCAATAGTGGGGCGCTCTGCCCGATGATCGACCTGACGGTCGGGCGCATGGTGAAAGCACGCACTTTGTTGAGCACCGGACCGACCACGGTTTGGCGTTCGGCGTCGCTCAGGGCTTCGTACCAGCCCCAGAAGCTTTCGAGCCCGACTGGGTCGTCCAAAGGGCCGACCAGCCGCCTCCGGTAGTTCGGGTCCGTCAGGATCAGCGGTACTTCACACAGCGTCGTGCCCTCGGCGCCGGCCAAAGTCAGCAGGGCCGCTCGGAGTATGTCGTCGAGCCTCGGCCCCCACGAATGCCGATACAGGCTCTTGAACAACCCGACCAGGTTTTCCACCACCACCTCGGCGCTGGCGCCGGTGGCCGAGCGGAGCGGGTTGAGACCCACCGGCCGGGACGTGTCGGCCGGGTCCAGTACCACGACGTCGCGCCGTCGCCATTCCGGCACTCGCTCAAGTACCGCCTGCACAAGATCCCCTTTGGGGTCGAGAAGCACGACGCCCCGCCCGGCATCGAGATCGGAGGTCAACATCTGTACCAACAGGGTGCTTTTACCGACACCCGTGGGTCCCAGCAGATGCACATGCCTGAGCCGTCCGTCGACGTCGAGAGCCATGGGACGGTGTTCCCCGGGGTAGGTGCTGTCCGCCACCACCGTGCCGGTGGTGGGAATAAGGGGAGAGGGAGGAATCTGGCGGCAGCCGCCGAGGACCAAGCCAGGCATTGCCACCAGTTCGACCGGCCAGCCGATGAATCCTGTGAGCTCTTCCGAGTTCAGGGTCGCCGGCCAGGCTGAAAGAGGAATCCTGCGGAGGGCCATCGATTTGGACACCCAGCCATTGGGCAGCACTCGACGCCGAAGGTGCGCACCTGGGGCTCGGGTCTCATGCCAAGCTGCCTCGACACGACGAAGCAGCCGAAGCTTGCCCCAACCTGTTGCGGCCTGAACGCCGATTCGTCCGGTTGCTAGTAGCAACGGCAGGCGCTGCTTCTTCCGAAGCGCTCCGACTGCCTCACTATCGGCTGGACNNGGTGGGCACCGGAGAGGGGATCGGACCCGAGCTGCCACTTGCAACCTTTACCGGGGCGACCGGGGCATGAGGCGTCAACAGCCACTGCACGACGATCGTTTCCTTGGGCCCCAGCGGCTGGAGGTTGGCCAGTAGCTTGGCCGATAGGCCCTGGGCGTCGATGAGTAGTGGCCGCTCGTTCGAAGACAGCCGGTACTCACCCGCTGTCCGGACATTCACAGTCGGCAGTTCCACCAGCTCGAAACGCACCGCCGGGACGCTGGCCTGAAGGATGTTCCTGACTGCCTGGCTCCATTCCTCGGGTGTGACGAGATAGTGACTGATGCCGGTTCCGCTGGCGTGAATCTCCAACGAGACGAAGGGCGACGACAACCAGCGCCTCCACCACGGAAGTAGCAGCCCCGAGAAGCCAGCCAAAGTCCGGTTCACCCCCTCTGCTTCTAGGTTTCTGGGGAACGACAACCGGTAGGCGACCATGCGGGAGCGGAGTCGCTTTTGTTCTCCCGACTGCAGGAGGGTGATCCCGGCTATCAGGGCAATGCCGGGGAGGGCCAATATGATGACGTCAGAAATCATGCCGCCGACCCCTTCAGCTTCTGTTGGCCCTTGACCTCCTTCAACACTCGTTCTCCCTCGGCGGCGATTAATCGTTTGTCCTCGGGACTCAGATGGTCGACAAGATCGAGGAGGGCCTTGGCCAATCGATCATCATCAACCGCCTCCCGCAGCTTTGGAAATATCCGGATTTGATTGTCGGCCACAACACCTCCCTTCGATTAACTGTTGACAGTCGTCAATTCGTTCTGGGCGTACGACATCAAGACTTTCAATCTGTCTGACGTCGGCCCCTATCTCCGATATCTCACGTCCATTGACACACGTCAATGCTGAATGTCAAAAGCACAACGCTTAACGGCTTGCACGTGGCCCGCGGATTAACCACAACAACAGGCTGGCTAACAGCGTGACAACCAGAAGCGGGCCGAGTAGTGGCCCGAGCAGTCCGAAGACCACTCGGGCCACCACTGCGATCGCGATGAGAAGCACCAGCGCTTCCATCACCTTTGCTTGCCAGTTCACTGACCGTTCCCGCCCATGTCCTTCGGATTGTTCCGAGCGACATCGAGCATCGCTCCGAACGCCCGAGTGGCCACATCGTGAAGCTGGTGCTCGGCCCTTCGGACCTCACGGTCTATCCGAGTTTCCTCGGCCCGTGATTCCCAGCGCTGCCTGGCGACAACCAGGACAGCCAAGGCCAGCGAGGCAACCAGAGCCAGGGCGAGGAGACCCAGAAGAATCAGTCCGATCACCGGCTGACCCGCCTGACGGTGTCACTCACGACACCAGCCGCCTCGATGGCGACGATGTCAACGATGCTCTGGTACCGCCCGATCGAAGTCGGGTCGATAGCCGTCAGACGCTGCTCCAGATTGCTGAGCCCGGCAACCTCGATGAGTGCTCGCTTGCCCACGTAGCCGAGCGCCGCCACTTTGGCCACTTGCAGCTCGGTCTTGGACTCGATCTCCGCCAAGCCGATCTCGGTTTGGCTATCAATCCGGGCCAAGGCTCGGCCGGCGTACCGGGACCCGCGACGGGCTACACCCATACCGCTAGCTGGGACAATGCTGCCCATGACATCTCCTTCCGGGCGCTCAGGAATCTCCGGATTGCACCCGAACTCATCCTCGGAGCACGCGTCGGAACAAACGCTGCATGGAATGGGGACGAAACTGGCTAACTTGGGGTACCAGAAGGGAGATGAGCCCTGGGGACGCTGCAAGCGTCAGGTCCCCAGTGATCGGTGGGTGCGATCGGGCGTAGGCCTCACGAGGTCGACGCCATCCGAAGGAGTTTGGAGCAGGTACTGCGAGGCGGTATCCGTCCCGCATGGTTGGTTTGTTGCCCTGAGATGCTCAAGTTGGTCGCGGAGGAGTCGGGGGCCAGTGGTGACGATCAGTACCGCCAGGCACTCGTACTCGAGCGCCTCCTGTGTGATGCACTCTCGCAGCTCGGCGATGGTGGGTACGGTCGGGCAGCCGCCGACCTCTTCGGCGTGGGTCCACTTACTAAAGGGCGTCTGCTCAAAGATCGGCGACGGTTTGCCGCCGACCAACTTGGCGTTCTCCCGTCAACTTTCCGAAGGAACTACGAACCTATTATCCTGCGCGATCTCGCTGTTGAGGTTTGGCGCATGGTTCGCTCCACGTAGCAACGAGCCGATCAATTACTGGTCGGGCGAGAGCGATTCCGAGGGTCGATGACGTCGATTGCTGTTCAGCGCCGGCTCAATCGGCTTATGGACCCTGCTACAGGCCGCACCGTCATTGTGCCAGTCGACGACAGCCTGATCTTCGGGCCTGTTGCAGGTTTGCAGCGAATGGACAGCGCCTTACAGCAGATTTGCCAGGGTGAACCCAACGCCATTCTCGGGTTCGCGGGTCAACTTGAACGATATTGCGAGATCGTTAAAGACGTTCCATGGATCATCAATCTCACAGCGAGCACGACCCTTAGCCAGCACACTCGCAAGCGGTTGATAATGAATGTGCGAGAGGCGCTTGAGCATGGATGTGATGCCGTTGCTGTGCATGTGAATGTTACGAGTGAGTACGCATCCGAGATGCTTCAGTCTCTTTCCGACGTGCTCGCCGATTCGAGAAGGTACGGATTGCCAGTATTAGCAATCATGTATCCCCGCGGCGAGACTTCTGATGGCAGCGACGAGAACTACATTGCCATGCGCGAGTCAGAGCCTGACGGCTACACGGCTTTGATTGCACACNNAGGATTGCGGTCGACCTCGGAGCCGCGATCGTGAAGACGCACTACACGGGGTCTGCCGCCTCGTTCGCTCGAGTTGTCGAGGCCGCCGGGGCGGTTCCGGTGTTGATATCAGGGGGCCCTTTGGCGGACTCGGAGTCAATGCTCCGAACTGCAGCAGAAGCAGTCTCGGCCGGTGCGGCGGGTGTGAGTTTCGGCCGGAACGTGTTCTCGAGAAACCAGCCATGGCGGATGATTCGAGCGCTGAAGGACGTCGTGCTCAACGGGGCATCGCCGGATGAGGCGCAAAGCCGTCACACACCTCAGTGATGACGACTCAGCGCGATACCTGGGAACTCATGCAGACGTGGCAGTACGTTCTCCCTCCCTCTCGTCCCGATGTTCAGGACCTGGAGGTGATTCGGCAGCAACTGGCGCAAGTCGAACGGTCGTCACAAGTTGGCGTTCTGGGCTCTACTCCCGAGTTCCGAGACCTACTTCACGAACTTGGATTTGAGACGGTCGTGGTCCTTGAGCGCAGCGCCAACTTCCTGCAAGCCATGTCGATGCTGCGAGTGCACGCAAACGACGAGCTGATCATGATGGGCGATTGGCTTGAAACTCTCCCAGAGTGTGAGAACCGATTCACGGTTCTACTATCCGACCTTACCGCTGGCAATATCAGGTACGAAGATCGTCGTATCTTCTACGATCTTGTAACTCAAGCCCTAAAGCCGCGAGGGGTGTTCATCGACAAGAACCTAACGAATCAGGCGGGTTTACTTACCGTTCAGGAGATTCGCTCCAAGTACGCGGCCATGCCTATCAACCTTCAGACGGTTAACTACTTCTCCTGCGAAGCGATCTTCTGCTCGGATCTTCAGCGAGAAGAGGAGCATATAGACACATCAGTGATTTACGACCGATTGGGCTTAGAACTAACTGGCACCCGCTTCGAGCGGCTGTTAAGAGATTGCCAGCTAGTGACTCCAAGAAATTGTCTATGGTATTATGGTAAAGCGTGGACCGAACTAGAGAGAGACTATTGTCGCTCGCTAAATTTGGTCAGTCGGCAGGACCTCAATGAGGCTCAACCCTATTATCGACGCGCGCATCAATATGTATTTGAAAGGAGGTAGTAATGATTGACCGCAAGACCGTGAACGACTGGATGGAGGAACTTCGTGCCGCTTGGGAGGGTCGCGATGTTCAACGTGCACTGGCGCTGTTCGAGAAGACGGAGAAATATTACGAGCGACCGTTCGAGCCCGGTACGTCCCAGCAAGACATCCACGGTTATTGGAAGGATATTGTCGGGCTTGAGGATGTACGGCTAAAGTTCGACGTAATCGCTGTTGATGGCGACACGGCATGTGTCCAATGGGATAACTGGTTTAAGGAAGCCGCCGGGATGTCGGAACAGCATCTTAATGGTGTCTTTGTCATACGATTCGACGAGGATGGTAACTGCCGGGAGTTCAGGCAGTGGTGGTTTGCCCAAGCCTGATGTGCAGTTCATCGAGGCGTACGCGACCGATGGCCTGCGGGTAATCGGAATTTGCAGCGCGCCGTCAACACCGCCTGACCATGTCGTTGTCCACGTTCACGGCTATGGTGGCGACTTCTATTCGAACCGATTTGTGCGCGAATGCCACGTCCGTCTTCCCGCGGAGGGCATTTCATTTGTGTCATTCAATCTAAGATATAGCGGCTATCTCACAGAGGCGTATAGCGAGGCCGATGTCAGTTATGTTGGATCCGCCGTGGTGGATCCCGATGGTGTAAGGCTGGATCTTGATGCCGTTCTTCACGAACTTAACGTCCCGAGTGCGAAGCTCGTCCTACAAGGACACAGCTTCGGCACAAACGTGGTGAAATGCTTCGCAGAGGACCACCCAGACATCGAGCGGATTGTATTCTTGAGCCCATCCGACAGCGAAGGTCTCTACCGAGATTGGACTCGACAAAATCTTGATGTCGGAGCACCTGAACCGGACCAGGACCCGACCCAGTTGCGGTGGGACCTGTTCGGGATAGTGACTTCTAGACAGTCATACCCCCTCCCTATAACTGGAGAAACGTTCCAATCTCTGATGAGTAGCCGTGTTTTCAAGGCATGGTCGGAATCAGCCCCAAGTTTGGACCGTTCGGCACTCGTTCTACAGGGCGAAGCTGATCCGATAAGCATGTCAGGCACAACTGGTAGCGATGAAGTAATGAGACGGTTACTTCCAGACGCCACCAGTATCACCATCGACGGTGCCGGTCATCTATTCTCCGGTAAGGAAATGGAGATGTGCGATTCGCTCAATGCATGGATCAGAGGGAGCAAAGCCAGGAGCTGATCTTCGCAGACGGAGTCCGCTGCGGCTTTGAGATCGGGGTCGGTCGGGCGATCGCGAAGGTAGTCGTTTTGTCGGACCTAATTCAAGAGTCCTCCATCGACACGAAATGCTTGTCCCGTACATGTGCTTGCCCCAGGACTGAGTAAGAACACCACAGCGTCAGTTACGTCGCTCGGGTCAATTAGCCTTCTGATTGGCATCTCATCGGAGACTGACTCCAGGTATTCGTCTACTGAGGAGAACCGTCCAGCGGCTACGGCAGCTGCCCCCATAGCTCTCAGCATGGATGTGTCGACCGGGCCCGGGCACACGTCGTTGACTGTAACTCCTGATGGAGCTAACTCCTGAGCGAGCGTACTGGTCATTGCACGCAGAGCGAACTTGCTCACGCTATAGCTCAACCGCATTGCTGGCGCCGACAATCCCCATAACGAATTGATATTGACAATCCGACCGAATCCGCGGTCGGCCATTCCTGGAGCAAAGTGACGGCAGAGACGCAAGGGTGCGAAAAGATTGACCTCCAAGGTAAGCTGGAGTTCCTCATCGCTGGTATCGCGATAGCTGTGGCCTGAAAGATTGACTCCCGCATTGTTGATAAGAACGTCGACTTCTATCGGAGGTGGCTCCCAGGAGCCACGATAGTCGAGCCAATGACTTGCAGCGCCCGTTTCTGTCACCAACGTTGATGCCTCGGCGTTGCTTTTGCTGTAACTAAAATGCAGATCGTAGCCGAGGGCTGCCAGGCGACGCACTATCGTCGAGCCAATCAGCCCAGTGCCACCGCTTACGAAGGCTCGGCCTGAACCGCGGGCTTCAGCCATCGGTGAACAGCCAAGCTAAGAGCTCGGAATCAGGAACTGAACTCCGTGCCACCTCTACTGGAGCAATCTCTTCGTCCCAACAATCCTTGAAGCACCGCTTAAACTTCTCAATTTCATCGCTGTCTCGACTGTAGAAGCCCACGATGTCGTCGACATGGTTTGTGACTCCCTTGTAGAGATAAGAGTCCCCGTAGATCCCGAAATCACGGGCGAGCTGGTGCAGCTTATAGTCCGTTACGATCCGCTTGAAGCTGCTGGTGCGTATGACGCGGCATGAGTACTTTGGCGTGCGATTGTGAAACTCGATCAGACGTTGGATACGATCTGTCAAGAGGTCGGCTTCATCTGTGTAGACAATCAGACGTCGCACTTCCGCGAGCTTCCCCTCTTCGACTAGGTGGTATGCCTGATTGAAGTAGCGGCGGCTGTGGACGTCGAAAAAGAAGTTGGTGTCTTCGGTGAAGAAGACAGCGCGAAATATATCCGTAGATTGCCCACGAAAGGAAGACTCCATAAGCCAAGTTGTGACGTCCAACATCGTCTCGTCAATCTGGATCTCGCGCCTCGAACAGGCGTCCCGCAGGCTAGCCTCCAGCGCTTGAAGGCGTTGCTCGAAATAGTGCACGAAAAGGTCAGACTCTGTTAAACGGTATTCGCCAACCTGATGGAAGAGTCGCCGGACTTCCTGAAGTCGTGAATCGAGAGCTTCACGTGCGTCCCATATCTCGGTCTGGCGCAGCTCCTTGGCGAACGCGACCTCCGCAAGCAGGCCAATCTCAAGACAGGTAAGGGCAATGAACAGAAGTACTCCGAGGAGGTATAACTCGCCGGTGGTGAAGGTCGGTGGTTTCTGCTTCTGAAAGGAAACCCCAAGAGGCACTCCGACCGAGATGACAAGGTTGGCCAGTGCGACTAGGGCACGCCGGGCGTTGATCCCATGGTTCCGAGTCTTCGCGCGTCTGGCCACCCCGCTTATCGTATCCCGTTGCCTTATGCCAAGCCGAGTTTGTGGGTGCTTGACTCTCGTAGGCGTTATGGCGGCCCAGTCCCTACTGGAATGATCTATCTTGAGCCGATGCCGGAACTTGATCTTCATGCCTGGCT
>PKWD01000102.1 GCA_003131945.1 Acidimicrobiaceae bacterium | reverse complement strand
GGGATGATGCTCGCCTTCGGTGTGGTGGCCGCCATCCTCGAGGCCCGGCAGTCGGGCCAGGGTCAGGTGGTCGATGCCGCCATGGTCGACGGCGCCGCGTCGCTCATGACGATGACCTACGCCTTCCGCCAGGGCGGGCTGTGGTCGCAGGAGCGGGGCGTGAACATCCTCGACACGGGGGCGCCGTTCTACGAGGTCTACGAAACCTCGGACGGGAAGTGGTTCGCCGTGGGGGCCATTGAGCGGCAGTTCTACGCCGAGCTCATCCGGCTGACGGGCCTCGGCCACGAGGAGCTGCCCGACCAGATGGACCGCCCGCAGTGGCCGGCCATGAAGGAGCGCTTCGCGGCGATCTTCCGCACGCGCACCCGTGAGGAGTGGACGGACATCTTCGCCGGCACCGACGGATGTGGGGCACCGGTGTTGTCGCCGTGGGAGGCGCACGAGCATCCCCACAACCGGCACCGTCAGACTTTCGTCGAGGTCGAGGGTGTCATCCAACCGGGGCCCGCCCCCCGGTTCAGTCGCACCCCCGGTTCCGTGCAACGTCCGGCGCCGAGGGCCGGGCAGAACACCGACGAGGCACTGAAGGCATGGGGGGTGGACGACGCCCGGGTGGCGTCGTTGCGCGCCGGCGGGGCGATCGGCTGAATCGCACCCCGGTAGGGTGACGCCTTACAGATTGACCACCGGGCAGGTGACGGTGCGGGTGATGCCCTCGATGAGTTGAATCTGGCTCACCACCAGTCGCCCGAGGTCGTCCACCGACGGCGCCTCGGCCCGCACGATCACGTCGTAGGGACCGGTGACGTCCTCGGCCGACACGACACCCGAGATCGCATCGACCTGTGTCGCCACGTTCGCCGCCTTACCGACCTCGGTCTGAATGAGCACGTACGCCGTCACGGCCATGGTCGCCTCCTCGTGGTGCGGGTCCCCTGGGAACCCTCAGCCGGGCCATCGTAGTAGCGGCCGTGAGGCCATGACCTGGTCGTAGCATGGGCATCGTGGCTCGTCGAGGGCGTGAGGTATCCGCCCGCATGGGTCGCAAGGTGCACGATGCGTTCGCCGACCTGCTCGACCAGCGGACACCGTTCGGCCGGCTGGCGCTGCTGCATGTGGTGATGACGGCGGGGGACACTCTCGTGACGGTGTCCCTGGCCGGCTCGCTGTTCTTCTCCATCTCGCCCGAAGCGGCCAAGAACAAGGTGCTGCTCTATCTGTTGCTGACCATGGCGCCGTTCGCCGTGGTGGCACCGCTGCTCGGTCCCGTCATCGACCGGAGCCGGGGGGCCCGGCGGGCGACGGTGGTGGTGTCGGCTGCGTGCCGGGCCGTCGTCTGTCTGATCATGGCCGACGGTCTGAAGAGCCTGCTTCTGTTCCCCGAGGCCTTCACGATGCTGGTGCTCTCGAAGGTCTATCTGGTGACGAAGGGCTCGCTCGTACCGCTCTTCGTCAGCTCCCCGACCGGCATCGACCCCGACCGGGGTCGGAGATCGCCGTCGGAGTCGGCTTCGCCGGCCGTGGCGGACGTCCCCCTCGGAGCCGACCCGACGCCGGGGGAGAATACGGAGGAGTCCGTCGACCACAACCGGCTGGCGTCGGCCAACGCCCGGCTCGGTCTCCTGGCCTCGTTGACGGCATTCGCCGCCTCGCTCCCGGCCATCGCCGTTCTGAAACTCCTGGGCGGGCCCTGGGTCTTACGTCTGGACATGCTCGTCTTCGTGGCCGGAACGATCCTGGCCCTGCGCCTCCCCCTGCGGCGCGTCATGCGGGCGGCGCAAGGGTCGACGGCCAAGAAACCGGCGGAAGGGCCGATGGCGGTGGCCGCCGAGGAGTCCGGTCGGTGGGATCAGACCTCGGGACCGTTGGCCGCTTTGGGGCCGGCCGCCTCGACCCACCCGGAGGTGACCTTCGCCCTGTCGGCCATGTCGGTGCTGAAATTCGCCGTCGGATTCCTCACGTTCCTGCTGGCCTTCGATCTACGCCGGGCCCACGCCACGGTCTGGTACGGACCGACTCTGGGCTTGTCGATCGCCGGTGCCGTGGTCGGGGTTCTCGTCGTCCCGCGGGCGCGACGGCTACTGAGCGAGCAGCAGGTGCTGGCCCTGGCCGTCTGGCTGGTGGCGGTGACGGCGGTCGTGACCGCCGTGGTCGGGGGGGTGGTGATCCAGACGTTGCTGGCCTTCGTGATCGGGCTGGCCGGGGGGGCGGGGAAACCGGCCTTCGACGCGTTGGTCCAGCGTTACGTGCCGACGGCGGCCCAGGGTCGGGCCTTCGCCCGGTTCGAGACGAGGCTCCAACTGGTGTGGGTGATCGGCGCCCTGGTGCCGGTGTGGGTGGCCACACCGCTGTCGGCCGGCGACATCGTGATCGCCGCCGTCGCCGCCGTGGGGGGCCTGTCGTACGTGACGGGACGCCGGGCCGTGCGCTATCTCCGGACGGCGCGCTGAAACGGTGCTCGCCGGCTGACGACAGCCCTCGTTACGACAGGCGCTGCTCCAGGGCGTCGACCTGGTCGGCCAGGGCGGGCGGAAGGTGCTCGGCGAAGGATTCGTAGAAGGCGCGGATGAGCGGGACCTCGTCGCGCCACTCCGATTTCTCCACGCGCAGCAACTCGAGCATGTCCTCCTTGGAGACGTCGAGACCCCCGGTGTCGATGGCCCCGGGAGCGGGGACGTTGCCGATGGGCGTCGCCACCGCGTCACCGCGTCCGGCGGTGCGCTCGAAGATCCATTGCAGGACACGGGAGTTTTCCCCGTAACCGGGCCACAGGAAGCGTCCGTCGACGTCCTTGCGGAACCAGTTGACGTAGTACAGGCGCGGGAGCTTCGAAGGGTCGGAGGCCGAGGCCCCGATCCGCAACCAGTGGGCGAAGTAGTCGGCCATGTTGTAGCCGCAGAAGGG
>PKWD01000095.1 GCA_003131945.1 Acidimicrobiaceae bacterium | reverse complement strand
GCGGGTTCGAATCCCGTCGTCCGCTCCAACTTCGAGCCCAGGTCACAAAAGTCCAGGTCATGGCGGTGCAAGGGGCCAGAAATGGCCCATGATGCGTCTTTGGAGCCGATCTGCACCTGTAGGGTGCCGAATCTCGACAGGCCAGAACAGGAACTGCCATCCATTCTTGCCACCGTCACTAGTGCCCTGACCGGCAACGTTGGAGGGTCGCGTCCACCACTCTGACATCCGGGTCGCGCAGAATTTGGTCTTCTCTGACGAGGAGGTCACGTGCGCGACGGGATACGCGTTCGAGAGATCAGCAACGAGGAGGGCAACCGCCTTCTGCGGATCGTCCGGCGGTCGTCGGGATCGGTCGTGACGTGGCGACGGGCCCAGATGGTTCTGCTGTCGGCCCAGGGCATGGACGTGGCCCAGATCGCCCAGGTGGCATTCACGTCACCGGACCGGGTCCGGGCCGTGCTCCACAACTTCAACGACGACGGCTTCGACTCGTTGGTGCCCAAGTACGCAGGCGGCCGGCCACCGACGTTCACCTTGCCCGAGCGCCGGGAGATCAAGAAGATCGCTCTCAGCCGGCCCGTCGACCACGGGCTGCCCTTTTCGACCTGGAGCCTGACCAAGCTGGCCGAGTTCTTGGTGGCTGAGGGGGTGGTCGACGACATCAGCCACGAAGGACTTCGTCTGCTCCTCCGAGAGGAGGGCGTCTCGTTTCAAGTGATCAAGACCTGGAAGCAGTCGAGCGACCCGGACTTCGAGATCAAGAAGAACCGGGTTCTCGAGCTCTACGACATCGCCGATGGCAAGGCCAAACCGAAGAGACGCGACCCCACGGTCGTCATCTGCATGGACGAGTTCGGGCCTCTCAACCTCCTGCCCCGGCCGGGCAAGCAGTGGGCACCGGTGGCCGTCAAAGACACAGACACCCAAGGATCGCGGCGTCGGCGTCGTCGAGCCACCTACACCCGCCGTGCCGGGGTGCGGCACCTCATGGCCGCCTACGACCTGAACCAGGACAAGATCTACGGCCACATCAAGACCAAGAAGGACCGCACCACGTTCCTCGAGTTCTGCCGCTACCTGCGCACTCTCTATCCGCCCGAGATCCGCATCGCCATCGTCATGGACAACTTCAGTCCGCATCTGTCGACCCACAGGGACACGAGGGTGGGCGACTGGGCCGACGCCAACAACGTCGAACTGGCCTACGTCCCCACCAACGCCAGCTGGTTGAACCGGATCGAGGCTCAGTTCCAGGCACTGCGCTACTTCACCTTGGACGGCACCGACCACCGTTCACATGAAGAGCAGAACTCGATGATCCGCCGCTACATCATCTGGCGCAACCGCAACGCCCAAGACAAAGCACTTCGTGAACTTGTGAAACGCGCAAACGTTGCCTGACGCGGCACTAGCCATTGTGTTGAGAGTAGGTTCTCCGTGCACGAACCGTCGGGACCGATTTGGGATGCCTGCCTTGAAGCAATTTAGGGGGACCGTGGGGGCGCATATCACCCGTGTTGGTATGAGCAACGAAGGTTGATACCCCGGCCAGTTCTCGCCCCCGACGGGCTGCCCGAGGAAACCTCAGGGCATCCGGTATCGCCACGGTGACCGGGCGCAATGTCGCGACCACCCCAATGCGGGAATGCCGGTGTTGCGCTAGTCGTCGGATGCGTGGATGCGACCAGACGTGCTCGCAATCGCTCAACGGCGTCGATCCCGGGCGGTCTTGATCGCGCCAAGCGACGTGAAGCTCGGGCTAGTCGCGCCGAACGATGGTGCCTTCAGACCTGGACGATTTTGGCTAACCGATCATGCGGGTGATCAGTTAGCTGCCCAGAGGTGCCAGTCACCTGGGACACCTTTGAGGGTGCGGGCGCCTCGGTCGTCGAACTCGAGATCCGAACCGATGACGAGATCCTTGACAGTGCTCGTAACGAGCACCTCGCCTGGTCCGGCGAGAGCACTGACTCGTGCTCCGATGTGCACGCCGATACCGGCGACGTCGTCGGCTCGCCGTTCGACTTCGCCAGTGTGAAGACCGGCGCGCACCTCGATGCCGAGCGGTTGGACGGCACGTTGTAGATCACGAGCGGCCCGTATGCCCCGTCCCGGCCCGTCAAACGTGGCAAGCAAGCCATCGCCCGTGCGCTTCACCAGGACGCCTCTGTGGTGTTCGATGGCCCGTTCTGCGGCTGCGTCATGCTGTTCGAGCAACGTCCGCCAGGCTCGATCGCCGATCGCGGAGGCACGGGCGGTGGAATCCACGATGTCGGTAAAAAGCACTGTCATGAGCACTCGGTCGATATCGATGCGGCGCGGGGCAGGCGCTCCGGTGACGAACTCGGCGATCGCGTCGAGAACTGGGTCATCAGCGCCAGGTTGGCCACCTACGTGGAAATCGCCCGGGAACTCGACCAAGCGAGCGCCCGCGATGTGTTCGGCTAGGTATCGAGCCAGCGCCACGGGAACGACCGGATCACCAGTGCGATGCACGACCAGTGTTGGGACGCGCACCGCACCGAGGGCGTAGCGGACATCCATGTTCACGTTGTGACGCAGGATCGTGGCTGCAGCTCCCGGTGACGCCGTCTGGTGCTCGTAGCGGGCGAGATCGTCCAGCATCTCGTCCCCGGCTCCTCCCAAAAACACTTCGAGCGCATGTCCCGTTCCCCACTGGTCACGGATGCGCGCGATGAAGGCGTCGGCTAACTCTGGGTCGACCCCGAACTCGTAGTCGGGGCCTTTCAGGCAGCGGGCGAACGTTCCCCACAGCACCAGGGACCGAACACGCTCGGGAAAGGCGGTGGCGAACAAGATGGCCAGGGGTCCACCCTCGGAGAGGCCAATCACGACTGCCTGGTCGATGCCGGCCGCGTCGGCGACGGCACGGGCGTCGTCCATGCGGTCCTCGGCACTGCCCGTGCCGAGCGTCCGATCCGAGCAACCCGTGCCTCGCTTGTCGAAAAAGACCAACCGGCCCAGGGCCGAGAGCCCACCGAATAGTTGGACCCAGGAGGGCATATCCCACAACAATTCGACATTCGACACGAAACCGGGAATGAATAGGAGGTCGAGGGGTCCGTCGCCCACGCATTGATAAGCGATGCTCAAGTCACCGCTTTGGGCGTACTGGGTCTTGGGAGTCATCGGCCAGCAGCGTACCGCCTGACGCGTGAACAAGCTCTCTGGCAACCGGTCCGTTCGCCCTCCGGTATTTACGGCTCCCAGCCCCGCGGAATCGTAGGAAGACCGCTCGGAACCGGTTACATCACCCCCTCACCGAGTCGGCATCGGCCAGCACCCGACCGCTATCGGTCTCGGCCGCGAATATGGCCGGGTCGCCACCAGCCCGGGGCGCACTACTCCGGCGAGTCGGGAGTCGGCCCAGCTGGCTACACCTGGCCGGGCGCCTCAACTTCGTTGTATATCGCAATGGCGGGAGGGCCGGTGACGCCAACAAGCTCCGTGATCTTCGCGATCTTGGCGTTGCCCTCGAAGAGGCTCTGGAACTGTTCCGCCGTTTCCCACTCGTCAATGACGACGAGTTCGCCACCGCCAAGGCCGCTTCTGTGCTGCGGCCCGGCGGGCACCTCTGCCTGATCTGGAACGCCGGGTGTCACCCTGACGACCTGGCTGATGCTCTCGCCGAGGTGTACGCGATCGCGGTGCCGAGCGGCGTTCACCCACTCTTCAGGGGGTACGCTGCCAACCGGTCAACCGACGTGAAGTCCGGGTTGACCTCGGTCTTCGGCGCTATCGCAGGGGTACCCGATTTCGGTGCTCCGACGAAGAAGTGGTTTCCCTGGACCCGGGCCTACCAGAGGGACCAATGGCTGGACCAGCTTCTCTCACGCAGCGACCACGCCGCCCTCGAACCGGAGGTCCGAGACCGTCTGGTCGAAGCTATCGGAGCGGCCATTGATGACTACGGTGGCTCATTCGTTATGAACTTCGAAACCGTCCTAATCACCGCGACCCGGCTGGCCTAGTCGCAGGGATAGCGACTAGGGCGTCGCCCAGGATGATGCGTCGTACCCCAAGTAGACACTGACGGCGATCGCGGCCCGGCTAGAAGGTCCGCTGCACAAGTACACCGCAACTGGGCAATTTACCGGGGCACTGCTTGGGCCACCTCGACGGCCCAGGTACCCGATCGGAAACACCCGGAGTCGGGTGGGCGCAGAAGGGCGTCGCATCGTCCGCCAGTGCCGAGTCAGTCCGAAGGTGACGGACTCGCCTCCGACCTGACCTGATTGCAATCAATCAGCGGCGGTGATCCCGAGCGGGTCACCGTCCGACCCGGCTACCCGACTCCCACGCAATCCTCATGCCGCAGATGGATACATGAGGGGCTCGGGATCCCCGATGCGCTATCTGAGCCCGCCCTCGACCTTGATCCCGGGCCGGGTCGGGACTGGCACATTCTGGACGCCCTTCGGTAAGTGGACGTCAGTGCCATCCCGTCGCTCAAATCGGGCTTTGCGCCGTCCCCGCTGTGATCGGAGTTGTACCGATGCTGTTGTTCGTGCTGCAAACGGTGATTCCAATCGGTGCCATGAGCACCTTCGTATCGGCAGGAGTCTCGACTGCGACGGTGCTCGCACTCACAGGGTTGCAGTATGACTGAGAAGGCACGTCGGGATTGTCGGTCCAGACCGTCGTGGCTGCCTTCTGACCGGGCGAAAGCGTCACCGTCGCGATCGGGCCGGACAGGACCTCCTGGGTGACTGTGGCTTGCAAATGGACTTCACCGGGACCGTCAAACCAGGCCGTTGTGGGATAGCCGTGCAGGCTGCAGGCCCGAGGCGAGATGTTCGTAAAGACCACAACCACAGCCTCGTGCCCACCCGTACCAGATCCTTGTGTTGCCGAAGCAGATAGGGCTGATGCAAGGCACGCACTGACCGTTTGCGCTTCCGACGATGAAGTGCTGGCTGTGGGCGGCAAAGTGGTCGTGGAGAACCGAGGCAAGGTGGTGGTGGCCGACCCTTGCGATCCTGAGCCACACGCCGGCATGAGGAAGCAGAGGGCCGCTGACCCGGCCACAAGAAACATCCGTTGGCGCATGAATCCCATTCTGCCCTACTGCTTGCGGCCCGCCTAACCCGGACATTTCGCTAAGCCGA
>PKWD01000191.1 GCA_003131945.1 Acidimicrobiaceae bacterium | reverse complement strand
CCGACGAGCCCTCCGACTTCGCCGCCGAGCAGTGCACGGGAGCGATGTTCCCCGACCATCCGCTCGGGCGCGAGGTCCTCGGTGTTCCGACGAGTGTGTCTGCCCTCGACGCCTCCGAGATCCGCCGCTTCTTCGACGCCCACTATCGAACGGGCAACCTCGTCCTCTCCGCCGCCGGCGACCTCGATCATGATCAGCTCGCTGCCGAGGTCGAGCGGCGCTTCGCCGGACGCGCCGGGGGCGGCGCTCCATCGCGGGTGCCGCCCGACGCTCCGTCGCAGACTTTGGTCGTCACCCGCCGTCCGACCGAGCAGGTCCATCTGGTGGTGGGCCAACGCGCACCGGGCCGGCACTCCGACGACCGCTGGGCGTTGGCTGTTCTCAACCACGTCCTTGGTGGTGGCATCGCCAGTCGTCTCTTCCAGGAAGTACGCGAACGGCGGGGCCTGGCGTATTCGATCTGGTCTGAGCGCACCCACTATGACGAAATCGGTTCGCTGGCCGTCAACGTCGGCACGGCCCCCGAGCACGCCCGCGAGGTTCTCGATCTTGTCTACGGCGAACTTGATCGTCTGGGCCAGCACGGCATCACACCCCGCGAGTTGGCCGTGGCCCGCGGCCATCTCCGGGCCGAGACCGTGCTGTCACTGGAGGACTCGGGGGCACGCATGTCCCGCGTGGGCTCCAGCCTGCTTTTGCACGGGCACGTGCTGGATGTGGATGATCTACTCGCCCGTGTCGACGCCGTCACTGTCGAGCACGTTGCCGACGTGGCCGGCAAGCTGGCTGACGAGCCCCGCACCTTGTCGGTGGTCGGCCCCGTCGACCGCCACGACTTCGAGTCATGACCTCGACGTTGAAGGTCGGCGTGCTCGGCGCCGGGGGCCGGATGGGCCGCGAGGTCTGTCGGGCCGTGTCCCAGGATCTTGATCTCGATCTGGTGGCCGCCGTCGATCCTCATCACACCGGTATCGATCTGCGTCAGGTGACTGGATCCGATGGGGCCGGAATCCAAATTGCCGGCAATGTCGACGCCCTCGAGCGCGCCGGGGCGGAGGTGGCGGTCGACTTCACCGTGGCCGATGTGGCCTTGCAGACCATGAGGTGGTGCGCGGCACACGGTGTTCACTGCGTCGTGGGGACCACCGGCATCGCCGACGTTGATGTGGCAGAGATCGATGCGCTCTTCCGACCGACGTCGGCCAATTGCGTGTTGGCGGCTAACTTCGCCATCGGCGCCATCCTCATGATGCGGTTCGCCGAGCTGGCGGCGCCATTCATGGACGGGGTCGAGATCATCGAACTCCATCACGACGGCAAGCTCGACGCCCCGTCGGGCACGGCCCTGCACACGGCGAGGCGCGTCGATCAGGCCCGGCGCGCCACGGGGCGAGAGTCTTGGCCCGCCGACCGCACGGCGTCGGACGTCGTGGCCGGGGCACGCGGGGGCGAGGGACCTGGTGGGGTGCGGGTCCACTCGGTCCGTCTCCCGGGTCTGGTGGCGCACCAGGAGGTCATCTTCGGCGCCCAGGGTCAGAGCCTGACTCTGCGGCACGACGCTTACGACCGTTCGTCGTTCATGCCCGGCGTGCTTCTGGCCGTGAAGTCGGTGGCGGACCGGCCCGGTCTCACGGTCGGGCTCGATGCCCTGTTGTCTTTCTGACGCCGCCATCTCTGACGCCGCTTTTCTTGCCTTGCCCGTTAGCGTGGTTGCCGTGGACGCAGCACCCCGGCAGCGGATCCTGGAGGCCACCTACGCCTGTGTGGCGCGTTGGGGGCTGTCCAAGACGACAGTCGAAGACGCCGCCCGGGAGGCAGGGCTGTCACGGGCGACGGTGTACCGCTACTTCCCCGGCGGCCGAGACGAGCTCGTCGACGCCGTCGTCTCCTGGCAGTACCAACGGTTCTTCGGGAGGCTGTACGAGGAGGTCCACGGGGCCGGCTCCCTCGAAGAGGTACTCGAGCGGGGCCTCGTCTTCGCCCGGCGCCAGGTTCTCGAGCACGAGGTCCTCCAGAAGGTGCTGCAGACCGAGCCCGACGTCCTGCTGCCCAAGCTCACGGTGGAGTCCAACCGGACCGTCGGTCTGATCAGTGGCTTCCTCGTCCCCTACCTGCACGAGCACGGGCTGCCCCCCGGCCTCGAGGTGCATGAGGCCGCCGATTTTCTGGCCCGGATGATCCTGTCCTACATCTCGGCTCCTGGCCGTTGGGATCTGTCCGACCCGGACGAGGTGAGAACTCTGGTCCGGGTGGAATTACTTCCATGCGTGACAGGGGAAACGCAGATAGTGGATAGATAAGTCGGTCCGGAGGCTACGGCGCCAGGACTCGTTGACAATGAGACACTCTTCGCAATACTGTCTCACTGTGAGTGGTGGGCGCTTGGAGCTGGTTCGTAGTGAGCACAACGACGCACTCGCGTCCGCCAGCGGCGTGAGCTCTCAACGGGTGCGCTTGGCCGATGCCGCGCTGCAGTGCATCGCCCGGCAGGGCATCGCCAAGACCACCCTCGATGACGTGGCCCGCGCCGCCGGCTGCAGCAGGGCCACCGTCTACCGCGTCTTCCCCGGGGGCAAGGACGGTCTGGTATCGGCCGTGGTCGACACTGAGGTGGCCCGCTTCTTCAGTGCCCTTGCCCTGCGCATGGGGGCGGCGTCGGATCTCGAGGACGTTCTGGTGGTGGGCATGACCGAAGCGGCGCTGCGCATCACCGAGCACCCGGGTTTGTCCTACCTGCTCGAACACGAGCCCGAGGTCATCCTGCCGCATCTGACCTTCTCCCACATGGACAGCGTCCTGTCGGTGTCGTCTACCTTCACCGCACCCTTCCTCGGGCGTTGGCTCGACCACGACGAAGCCAAGCGGGTGGCGGAATGGGCGGCACGCATCGTGCTCTCGCATCTGCTCTGTCCCTCAGACGGCGTCGACCTCACCGATGAATCCCGGGTGCGCCGGCTCGTGCGCACCTTCGTCCTGCCCGGAGACCGGGCCGACACGACAGAGACAGTCGACTCCAACCCAGTTTGTACCCACATCACCGCCCAAACCGGAGCCGTCGAGAAAATCGACCGATCTCCACGAACGACCAAAGGGGAAGCGTCATGACGGACCAGATGCGCCCGACGATCGACATCATCGGTCGCGACGACATCAACGATCTCGAGGCCATCATGTCGGTCGTCAACACCGACTCCGATGAGCTGCTTCACTCCGTGCACTCGGTGTACGACACCGTCTTCACCTGGGACTACGAGAAGGGCCAGCGTCCCAAGCTGGACAAGCTGTACGAAAAGGCCAAGAAGGCGCAGTGGAACGGCCAGACCGACCTCCCATGGGAGACAGAGGTCGACCAGGAGGCGCTCGTCGTGGCCAATGCCGCCGCCAACGGTGGCCTCGGAGAGGGTCTCGACGTCAGTGGTACCTCGCTGGCCCGCTGGGGTGACAAGGAGTGGATCCAGTTCGGGGTGGAGAGCCAGAACTGGACGCTCTCGCAGTTCATGCACGGCGAGCAGGGCGCGCTGCTGTGCACGGCCAAGATCGTGGAAACGGTCCCGTGGATCGACGCCAAGTACTACGGCGCCACCCAGGTGATGGACGAGGCACGCCACGTGGAGGTCTTCGCCAAGTACCTGGACGAGAAGCTGTCCGGGCACTACCCGATCAACGCCCACCTCCGGATGCTGCTCGACGACATCATCGCCGACAAGCGTTGGGACATGACCTACCTCGGCATGCAGATCATGGTCGAGGGCCTGGCCCTCGCTGCCTTCGGCTTCATGCACCAGATGACGACCGAGCCGCTTCTCAAGCAGCTGCTGCGCTACGTGATGTCGGACGAATCCCGCCACGTGGCCTTCGGGGTCCTGAGCCTGCAGGAGTACTACGACCAGCTCTCGGCGTCCGAGATCCGGGAGCGGCAGGAATTCGCCTTCGAGGCCGCCATCCGCATGCGCGACCGGTTCCTCCAACAGGAGGTCTGGGAGCGCATGGGCATCGACGTCAAGGAGGCGCTGAAGGTCGCGTTGAAGGACCCCGATCGGCCCCTCTTCACCTCGATGCTGTTCTCGAAGATCGTGCCGAACTGCAAGAAGCTCGGCCTGCTCGACGNNACGAAGTTCACCGAGATGGGCGCCATCGTCTTTGAGGACTGGGCCGACACGGGCGAGGAGTACGAAGGCTTGCAGGCCACAGGGTCCGAGGCCGTCGCCTGATCGGGGTTCTCGGCGCCCCCTGCCGCTAAGTCTCCGGCGGTCGTCTGCGCCGCACTCGAATTTCCCATTAGCCTGGCTCCGTGGCATCGATCCCGGGAGCCGGTCGTTTCGGCGCGGTCGTGACCGCCATGGTCACCCCGTTCGACGACTCCGGCGCGCTGNNCCCGGTGCTCTCCGACGCCGAGTGCGACGACCTGTGGCGGGCCGTGGCCGAGGCCGTCACCATCCCCGTCATCGCCGGTACCGGAACGAACGACACCCGGCACTCCATCCACCTCACCGAGATGGCGACCGCGGCCGGCGTCGACGCCATCCTCGTGGTCACCCCTTATTACAGTCGCCCCTCGCAGCACGGGTTGGCCGATCATTTCGCCGCCGTGGCCGACAGCACCGGCCTCCCCGTCATGCTCTACGACATCCCCGTGCGCGCCGGCCGCAAGATCGGCCACGAGACCATGCTCCGGTTGGCCCGGGCCGTTCCCAACATCCTGGGCGTGAAGGACGCCGCCAAAGAGGTTCCCGCCACCGCCCGGTTGGTGGCCGAAGCGCCCGACGGCTTCGAGGTCTATTGCGGCGACGACAACCTGGCGCTGGCCTTCCTCGCCGTCGGAGCCGTGGGCCTCGTGAGCGTGGCCAGCCACTGGGCCGGTGTCGAGATGGGGCACATGGTGAGCGCCTTCGCCAAGGGCGACGTCGACACCGCCCGTTCCCTGAACGCCCGGCTCATGGAGTCCTATGACTTCGAGTCGAGCGACAACCATCCGAACCCGGTCCCGGCCAAGGCGGCCTGCCGAGCCCTCGGCCTGCCCGCCGGACAGTGCCGGCTGCCTCTCGGGGCCGCCGCCCCTGAGCTCGACGGCCAAGCCCGGCTCGTGATGTCGCGCCTGGGCCGGACCCCCGGCGGGGCCATCGACGGGCGTGCAGGCGGACCGCTTGCCTGAATCGGTACGCATCAGCTTCCTCGGCGGCCTGGGCGAGATCGGCCGCAACTGCGCTGTCATCGAAGTCGGCGGCCGTATGGTCGTCCTCGACTGCGGGATCATGTTCCCCGACGCCGACATGCCCGGTATCGACCTCGTGCTGCCCGACCTGTCGTATCTACGCGACAACGCCGAGAAGGTGGAGGCTGTCGTCCTCACCCACGGCCACGAGGACCACACCGGCGGCCTGGCCTACCTGCTACGTGATCTATCCGTACCTGTCTACAGCTCGGCGCTCACCCTGGGGCTGGCGCGCAACCGGGTGGAGGAGGCGGGGCTCGGTGATCGGGCCAAGTTCGTCGAGGTCCACGATGGTGAGAAGCGGACCGTGGGCCCCTTCGAGGTCGAATTCATCCCCGTGACCCACTCCGTCCCCCACGGGTTCGCCACCGCCTTCCACACGCCCCAGGGGATCATCCTGCATTCAGGCGACTTCAAGCTCGACCTCACCCCGGTGGACGGTCGACTCACCGACCTTGCCCACATCGGCTCCCTGGCCGACGGGCCCGGCATCCGACTGCTTCTCTCGGATTCCACGAATGCCGAAGAACCCGGTTTCACCGACTCCGAGAGCAACGTGGGCGCCACCCTGCGTCGGCTGTTCGCCGTCCACGGGGGGCGGAGGCTGATCGTGACCTGCTTCGCCAGCCACATCCACCGGGTACAGCAGGTGATCGACGCCGCTCTGGCCTGCAACCGCAAGGTGGCCACACTCGGACGGTCCATGGCCAAGAACGTCGAGTTGGCGCGCCGGCTCGACCTGCTCCATGTCCCCGACGACGCCTTCGTCGATGTCGAGGACATCGACAGCCTCGAGCCGGGACGGGTGTGCGTGGTGTCGACCGGATCGCAGGGTGAGCCGCTCTCGGCGCTTTCGCTCATGGCGGCGGGGGAGAGCAAGTGGCTGAAATTGCGTGCCGGCGACGTCGTCGTCATCAGCGCCCATCCGATCCCCGGCAACGAGTGGTCGGTGGGACGGG
>PKWD01000392.1 GCA_003131945.1 Acidimicrobiaceae bacterium | reverse complement strand
CCGAAGACGCGGTCGCGGATCTTGACCGGGACACCGAGGAAGGATCGCATGGGGGGGTGGCCGGGAGGAAAACCGGCGGCATCGGGGTGCTCCGACAGGTCGGCCAGTCGGATGGGTGTCGGGTCGAGGATCAACAGGCCCAGGATGCCGGCACCTTCGGGGAGGTTGCCGATGCCGTCGATGGTCTCCTGGTCGAAGCCGACGGTGACGAACTCCGAGAGGCTCGTGCCGCTCTCGTCGATCACCCCCAACGCCCCGTAGCGGGCATCGACCAGGGTGGACGCCACCTCGACGATATGACGCAGGACCGCCGGCAGCTCGATGTCGGACTCGATCAGGAGGACGGCGTCGAGGAGCGCCCGAAGCTTCTCAGGGTCGTCGATCTGGTGATAGGGCACGCCTGCATCTTGCCATTGCGGAGACGGGAACTCCTCACCGCACAAACGAGTCAGACTGGGGTGTGACCGTGCGCGTCTTCCTGCTCGACGACCATGAGATCGTGCGCAACGGGATCCGTGGCCTGCTCGAGTCCGACGGCTTGACGGTGGTCGGCGAAGCGGGGACGGTGGCTGAGGCCCTGGCTCGGATACCGTCCACGCGTCCCGATGTGGCCGTCCTCGACGTCCGCCTTCCCGACGGCAGCGGAATCGAGGTGTGCCGGGAGATCCGGGCCCGGCATCCCGAGGTGGCCTGCATCATGCTCACCTCCTACGCCGACGACGAGGCCCACCTCGCCGCCGTCATGGCCGGCGCTGCCGCCTACGTGCTCAAGCAGATCCGCGGACGGGACCTGGTCGATGCCGTGCGCGCCGTCGCCACCGGGCGGTCCCTCATCGATCCGATCGCCACGTCGAGGCTCCTGGACGAGCTCGGGGTCAGGGGCGCCGAGGACACCGGTCTGGGCCGATTGACCCCTCGCGAGCGCCAAATCCTCGAGCTCATCTCGGCCGGGAAAACCAACCGGGAGATCGGGGCCGAGCTCTATCTGGCCGAGAAGACGGTGAAGAACTACGTGTCCAACCTGCTGTCCAAGCTCGGTATGGGACACCGCTCCGAGGCCGCCGCCTATGCGGCCCGCCTGGAGGAGCGTCGCACCCAGCGCTCAAGCCGGGGACTGTGACGCAACCACGCTCTCCACGGTCCGCAGACCCGAGAGACGGTCGACGCTGATACCGATGAGTCGATCCGAGGGCGGGAAGGCAGTGGCTCCGGGGAGCTCGTAGCCGGGGACCTCGAAGCCGGCCAGCGAGAGGTCGCCGGCGGGTCGGGACCGGCCCACCACGAGGACGGTCCACCCGAGGTTCGTCTCGCCGTCGATGCGGTCGACCTCGAAAGCCACGATGTTGTCCGTGAGGGCGGCGTAGAGGTCGTCGTCCTCGACCCCGACCACCACGCGCTCGCCGACCAGTCGGTACTGAACGGGGACAACAGCAGGAAGGGCGGCGACGCTGAGAGCTATCCGACCCAGTCGCTCGGTGGCCAGCAGACGCCAGCATGCATCGAGATCCAGGCTCCGGTGGGCGCGCGAGTGGGTGAACACCCTCCCAGCATCGACCACCGGGCACCGACAGACCAGGGCCGAAAGTCACTGCCGGGGTCACCAGGCGAACGATCGGGCCAGGGACCTTCGGCCCTACTGTGCCGTGGTCTCCGTGGCTCATAGTGAAACCAGAGGTGGCAGCCGACAGACGTCGCTGCCCAGGGAGGTCGATTATGAAAGCGCTCGTCTACCACGGACCGGGATCCAAAGCCTGGGAAGAAGTGCCGGATCCGACAGTGCAAGACGTGACCGACGCTGTGGTCCGGGTGGACTGCACGACCATCTGCGGATCGGACTTGCACATCTTGAAGGGCGATCTCCCCGAGGTCACGGTGGGCCGCATCCTGGGCCACGAAGCCGTCGGTACCGTCGAGCAGGTCGGATCGGGAGTGACGACAGTGGTGCCCGGTGATCGGGTGCTCGTGTCCTGTATCAGCGCCTGCGGACGCTGCCGCTACTGCCGGGAGAGCCGTTACGGCCAGTGCCTGGGCGGCGGCGGCTGGATCCTCGGACATCTCGTCGACGGCACACAGGCTGAGTTCGTGCGGGTCCCTTTCGCCGACACGTCTCTCTACCGGCTGCCCGGGGCGGGAAGTGACGAGGAGATTCTCATGCTGGCCGACATCCTTCCCACCGCCTACGAGGTGGGCGTACTGAACGGTCGGGTCCAGCCCGGGGACACGGTCGCCGTTGTGGGAGCGGGTCCGATCGGGCTGTCGGCCATCCTGGCGGCCAAGCTCTTCTCGCCCAGCTGCATCATCGCCATCGACCTGGCCGACGCCCGGCTGGAGGCGGCCAAGGGTTTCGGGGCCGATGTCATGATCAACAACGGCCGGGAAGACACCGTGGACCGTGTCCGGGCGCTGACCGACGGGCTGGGGGCCGATGTGGTCATCGAAGCGGTCGGCGTGCCGGCCACCTTCGAACTGTGCACCGAGCTCGTCCGGCCCGGTGGTCACGTGGCCAACATCGGGGTGCATGGCGAGCCGGCCACACTCCACCTGGAGAGCCTATGGATCCGGGACGTGACGATCACCACGGGCCTGGTGGACACGTACTCGACGCCGACACTTCTCCGGTTGGTGGCGGCTGGCCAGATCGACGCCGGTCGCTTCGCCACCCATCACTTCGGGCTGGACGAGTTCATGGAGGCCTACGACGTCTACAGCCGGGCCGCCGACACGGGAGCCGTCAAGGTCGTTCTCACGCGCTGACAATCCGGGGAGTCGCCTTCGTGCCTCAGGATCTGGTCGACTTTGGCCGACACTTTCCTGGAGCCTGCGAAAAGAGAGACGAAGGTGACGACTGAGCCTGGCGTGAAACGGCCCAGAGGGGCCCGGGACCGAACGAGGGGTTCGTCCCCGGGCCGCCGGGCGGTGACGGGTGGCCTCTGTGTGTTGGTCCTTGCCGTAAGCGCCTGCGGCTCTTCGTCGACGGGTGCCGCCGCCAACCAGCCGAAGCCGTCGAAGGCGGCCGATCTGGCCCTGGCCAAGAAGAGCCTGGTCGTCCTCAGCGATCTTCCGAGCGGCTGGACGGCCAGCGGCAAAGTCACCTCAGGGAGCGGATCGACCGGCGGCGAACCCTTGGCCAAGATTGCCGCGTGTCTCGGTGTGACGACGGCCCAACTCAACATCAATTTTCCCACCGAGAACAGCCCGACCTTCAACAACCCGGGCGGTAGCTCCACCGTCAGCGACCAGGTCGAGACGTTCCCGAGTCCGGCACGGGCCGGTACCGATTTCTCAAACTTCTCCAACCCGAAGACGCCCGGTTGCATCACCACCGTCTTCGGCCCCCTGCTGCGGCAGGAGGTTCAGAAGGGGGGCGGGGCGGGGACCACGATAGGAGCCGTCACCACGACGAGACAGACGTTCCCGGCCTTCGGCGACCAGTCCGGGGAGATGCAGATACAGGCGCCGTTCTCGACGGCGGGCGTCAGTACCTCGCTGTACGTGGACCTCGTGGACATCATCAAGGGACGCCTGGAGACAACGCTGTCGTTCACCACCGCCGGTTCTGCGTTCGACCAGACCGAAGCCCAAAAGCTCGCCGCCGCCGCCTTCCGCCATTTGTCGTAGAGGCCATATGTCGTAGAGGCCATATTCCGTAGAGGCGGTCCCTGACCGGGGGGCGCAACCCGGCCGCTCGGCTCCGTCACAGCCGTGAGCCAAGATCAGGGGATGCCCGACCCGACTGCTCTCGGCCGCTCGGTCGTGGTGGGACCGGGCGGGGCCGCCCCCAAGGCATGGTCGTCATGCGAACGGGTCGTGGTGGGGGCGGTGGACAGGGCGACGGCGGACGAGCTGGGCCTCGCCTGGCGGGAGCGGCGGTCGGTCATCATCGAGCTCGGCCCTGGCCTCGGGCTCGACGACCCCGAGGTGCCGCCGGCCGAGGTGGTGACGGGACACCAGCCGTGGGAGTGGGCCGTCGATCTGGACCTGGTGGGCGAGCGGTTGCACCACGGGATCTGGGCCAACTCCGTCGACGCCCGGGCGGGAGCCCAGCTCGCAACATGGCGCTGGGCCGACGTCGCCCTCACTCTCGGGGGCGGTGCGCCGAACGCCACTGACGGAGCCGACATCGTCCTGGCCGACGGCCGGCCCGCGGTCTGTGACGGCGGGCCACTCGACGCCTCGCTGGGCGGGCGTCTCGGCATGGCCGTGGTCCACCGGATCTCGCTCGAGCACGGGATGCTCGTGGCTCTGGGCCCGAACGATCCTGTCGGCGTGCCGTTGGCGGCGGACCAGCTCCAGGCGGTGGCGGCGCCGGGCGCGGGGGCCCGGATCATCGCCCCGGCGGGCTCGGGCAAGACCAGGGTGCTGACCGAACGGGCCCGGCTGCTTCTGCGGGGGTGGGGTCTTCCCCCTGATGCGGTCGCCCTGGTGGCGTACAACGTGCGGGCCGCCAACGAGATGAGAGAGCGATTGGCCGACGTCGGAGACGTCCGCATACGGACCCTGAACGCGTTGGGACTGCGGCTGTGCGGGCGGACGTCGACGATCGAGGAGTTGGANNCGTTTTCCAAGCGGGCCGAGACCGACCCGGTGGCGCCGTGGATCGAAGCGCTCAGTCGGGTGCGGCTCGGACTGGCCGGCCCGGACACGGTCGAGGGTGAGATGCCCGATGTGTCGGATCTCGACCGGGTGGCCCGGAGCTACCGGGCGCAGCTGGCCCGGCAGGGGGTCGTCGACTTCGACGAGCAGGTGACCGGGGCCATCGAACGGCTCCTGGCCGACCCGGCCTTCCGGTGGCGGATGCAGCGGTTCGCCCGGGTGCTCCTGGTGGACGAGTTCCAGGACCTGACGCCGGCCCATCTGCTGCTCATAAGGCTCCTCACAGGTCCGGCCGGTGCGGTGTTCGGGGTGGGCGACGACGACCAGACGATCTACGGCTACGCCGGGGCCACGCCGCGCTGGCTGGTCGACTTCGGCCACTGGTTTGCCGGGTCCGAACTGCGCTCGCTCGAGGTCAACTACCGGTGCCCGGCCCCGGTCGTCACCGCCGCGTCGAACCTGCTCAGCCGCAACGCGGTGCGGGTGTCCAAGGTCATCCGCGCCGCGGCGGGGTCCGATGGCGAGGCCGTCGGACCCTCAGGCCTGTCCGTCGTGTCGGGGAGCGACGGCCCGNNGGGCCGCCCGGCGCGTACGGGAGCTGATCGATGGGGGGGCCATACCCGGCGATGTGGCCGTGCTGGCCCGGGTCAACGCCTCACTGGCACCGGTGCAGGTCCTCCTGCGCAATGACGGGGTCCCTGTCGATGGCGGGGTGAGCCAAAGGTTTCTCCAGCGCGGCGGCGTCCGGGCGGCGTTGGCGTGGCTGGAGGTGGCCACGGCTCCGGGGTCGGCGCTGCCAAGCCCGGTGCTGCGGGAGGTGGCCCGTCGTCCCAAACGGGGCATGAGCGCATCGCTTCTCGACCTGGTGGGAAAAAAGACATCGGTCGACGAGCTGGTGGGCCTGGCGGATTGGCTCGAGGGCAAGGGCAGCGATCGGGAGGCCGGCAAGGTGCGGGACCTGTCCGACGACGTGATGCTCGCCCGGAAGGCGGCCGGGTCAGGCACGACGGCCGATGTGTTGGCCGTGCTCCGGTCTCAGATCGGTGATGGCGGACTGGACGCCAGCGCCACGGCGCTCGATCAATGGAGCCACGGTGCCGGTTCCGCCCACGGAGACGATCTCGACGCCTTGACGGAGCTGGCCGAGCTCGAGGCCGACCCGGGCCGGTTCCCGGCATGGCTGTCGGAGCAGTTGAGCGCGCCGGCCGACGTCGGCGGGGTGACGTTGGCATCGATCCATGCCGTGAAGGGCCGGGAGTGGCCCCATGTGGTGGTACACCACGCCACCGACGGTTTGCTCCCCCACCGGCTGAGCGAGGACATGGAGGAGGAGCGGCGCATCTTCCACGTCGCTCTCACCCGCTGCCGCATGAGCGCGTCGGTCATCCCCGGGTCGCCACCGTCGCCCTTTCTCCTCGAACTCGACGCACCGGGAGAGCCGACGCCCCGGTCAGCGCCGGCGGCGGTCACCGCCCCCCGGGCCCGTGAGGCCCGCTCGGCGGCGGGATCGCGCCACCAGGCGGCCCCCGGGTCCGAGGTTCTGCTCGGGGCGGTGGGATCGCGGTTCACCCACCAGGGCCATGACCACGAGATCGTCGAGGTCTCCGGAGACGGGGTGCGCTCGCTCATCGGCGGCGGTCCGGCCACCACCCACATCCGCTTGGGGACGTCGGTGACCGTCGGGGGTCAACCGGTCGTGCTCGTCCATCCGCGTTTCGGCGAGGCCTGGGAGCAGCTGCGGGCGTGGCGCTACGAACGCGCCGCCGGCAAGCCGGCCTTCGTCGTGTTCGACGACAAGACCCTGTGGCTCATCGCCGCCCTCCTGCCCACCGGGGAGGCCGGTCTCCTGGCCATCAGCGGGATAGGACCGGTCAAGCTGGAGAACTACGGAGACGAGCTCATCACCATGGCCGAGAAGCTCCGGTCCGGTTGATCCTGGCTGATCGAACCAACGGTGGCATCCGTCATGCTCACCCGTTCAGCTGAATCCGGCGAGCTTGTAGAGAACGAGCGATCCGGCCACGGCCACGTTCAAGCTGGCGCCCATGCCGACCATCGGAATCTCGACCACGGTGTCGAGCAGCGGCCACACCTCCTCGGGCACTCCCTGGTGTTCGTGGCCCAGAAGAACGATCGTCCGTCGTCGGGCCGGTTCGAGGCGCGTCAGGGGCGTGGCGTCCTCGGCTTGTTCCACGGCCAGGATCACGCTCCCCTTCCCCCTCTCCCTCTCGATCCAGGCCGCCTTCGACGTGCGGACCCAATGGATGTGGGGGCGTCGGGCCAGGGTGTCGCCCCGAGCCAGGGACCGGTGGTAGTGATCGGTGTCGGGAACGGCGATACAGGCACCGACGGCGTCGCAGGTCCGAAGCAAGGTGCCCAGATTGGCTTCGTAGGCCACCCACAGGGGGGCGACCACCAGGTGGTCCCAACACGAGTGCTGAACGCGACGGTGCTGGTGTCGTAGGTCCTTGGGCCTCGACTTCGAGCCGGCGCTCATGCGGGCCGGGTGAACCCCCAGAACGCAGTGCAGAGAAACGCAGTGCAGAGAAGCATGGCGGTGGCGTCTTGGCGGCGACGCTGGGCCTTCGACGGGCCCTCGCACCGGGCGACCGGCGCCCAGGTTACCGTCGATCGATGCCGACCGGGGGGCGATCGTCGGGCGAGCTGGGAGGCACCAGAGCGTCGTAGCCGACGAAGTCGAACAGGCGCCGACCGGGTTCGTAGGGCTGGGGGTCAACCACGAGACGATGGGCACCGACGCCGATGAAAAAGGTGTCGGGTCCGTCGAATCCCTCTGCCACGAAACCGGCCTCCTCGAACCAATCACGAATGGTGGGCGTCAGATCAGGCGGCCTTCGGTGCCGGGTCCAGATCACGGTGGCTCGAGGGGCGCACAGACTCCGGAGGCTGGCCACGGTCCGGGAGATGTCGTTGTCGATGATGTTGCCGAAGACCCCGCAGACCACGACGATCTCTGCTGGCACCGCGTCGATGTAGGCATCGGTCGTGCCGGCGTCGGCCCGTACCACTTCGACCCCGGTCAAGCCGGCACCGACGGCGGCGTCGGAGGCGATGGCGACGTTGCGCTCATCCCACTCGACGAGGCGGGCTCGCACCTCGCTGCGGCGTGGATGCCGGGCGAGGACGCCGATCACATCCCGGCCCTGGCCGGCACACATGCTGATCATCCGGATCGTGCCGGCAGGGCACCGGTCGAGAGCCGTGCGCAGGTGACCTTGGACGAGGGCCAGACGCTTCGACAGCGGGGACAGGGGATCGTCGTACGGCGTGTGCCAGTCCAGCCAGTCGGGCGTCCCCACGAGCAGATGCTACGCGGGCTCGGCACTCGACCCTCTTGGCTGTTACGAGCTGATCTTCCCCAGGAACGGAACGAGGTGGGCAAAGAAAACGTTGTTGGGATAGGCGCCGGCCGGGTCGTTGTGCGAGTAGGTGCTCTGCCGGTTGACGAGCGTCAGGTTGCTCATCGGGATGTGGGACTGCTTGGCCAGGATGCGAGCGTCCTGGAGCACACTGGCTCCACCGAGCCGGGCGCCGAAGGCGTAGATCCGGAGATCCTTGGGGAGCTTATGACCCATGGTGGCGTCGACGTCGAGCAGCTTCTGGGCCGGACTGGCGTTACCGTTGTCGACCGCCGCCGAGTCGTCGGTGAGGCGCTGGGGGAAGTACCACTCGGTGCCGTCGACGTTCTTCATCGGATATCCCGCGAACATGGTGGCGAAGCGGGTGATGGGGGTGAGGGCGCCGGCGCCGTTCCAGCCACGAATGGAACCGGACGCCGTGAGGCCGGCACCGAGGTGGGCCTGGGCGGCCAACAGACTGACGGGCGAGGTGGCAGCGTTCAAGGCATAGCCGTACTGGCCGACGTTGGTGACCGGGACCGAGGGCACGATGTCAGGGGGTAGGAGCCCCGAGGACTCGCCCAGTGACGGTCCGTTCGGATCGAGGAGGGCGGCCGCCGAACCGGTGGCGTTGAAGATGCCGGCATAGGGAGCGGCGATATTGCCGAAGGCGAGCCACGGAGTGGCGATGGGTACGTCGAGCGTCTGCAGGGCCGTAGTGGCGGCCGTCGTGCTCTCGGGACTGGCGGGGCTGCCGCCGTCGATGTAGACGAGGCCGGCCAGGCCATCGGCTCCGGCGCGACCCTTGAAATTCCAGGTGGCGTAGGCGGTGACCACCGCTCCACCCAGGGAATGGCCACCGAGCACGACCTTTCCTCCGAGCTTGGTGGCCGCCCCGATCACTGTGTGCAGGTCCTGAACGGCGACGTTCATCCCCCATTGCTTGGCGAATTCCACGGTCGAGGTGGGAATCAGCTGGTAATGCGGGGTGATGCTCGAGTCCTTCAGGTAGCCGAGGTAGTAGTCGAAGAGCTGGGTGGCGGTGGCTTTGCCCTCCTTGAAGAGATTCAACTCCGACTGGTCCTCGAGCAGGTTCTCCCGACGCTCGACCGACCAGACCTGCCAACCCTTGGTCTTGGAGACGATCCACTTGGCCAGGGGCACGAAATAGGCCGATCCGGCCGAGGTACCAGGTTCCAGCACCAGGACGTTCTTGGCACTGCTCGGTCCCACCTTGATGACGCCGACCTTGTCGTACTTGGCCGGGGTCCCGGGAGCAGCAAAGCTGCGCATCCAGGTGACGCCCAGTGGCTTCGGTGCCGCACCGGCCGAGGCCCCGCCGCTCGTCACCACGGCCAGCAGGGACCCCAGCGCGATCGCCGCCAGCACACCTCGTTTCGTCATTCCTCGCCTCATCTGCACTGCCTCCTGTGCGATACCGGATCGGGTCATGTGTCGGTGGGACGAACGACGTTCACCAGTCCTTCGATGAACGTCTTCCAGTCATCGTGTTCGAGGGGCGGAAGTTCGAGGAGACCGAGCAGCTTGGCCCCGAGGCGGACCATCAGGAGAAACCGAGCCGCCACCTCGGGGGGCAAGCCTTCGTCGATCTCTCGTTCGTGCTGGGCCAGACGGATCAGATCGGCCAGGAAGTGCTGGCGCCCTTCCATCCCCTCGACCAGCAGCGATCTCAGTTCGGCGTCCCGGCGCGACGCCACGATCGCCTCGATCAACAAGCCCGAGTCGCGCGCGTCGGGGAGGTCGAGCTTCGAACCGAGGGCCACGACGGCCGAGAGCATGTCCTCTCGCATCTCCGACCGGACAAGGCCGGCGATCTCACCCTTGCTCCGAGCCTGCAGCGAGGCCAGAAGAAGTTCGGCTTTCGATCCGTAGTGCGCATAGATGGCACCGCTGCTCAGTCCTGCCTCGCGGGCGATCTCGGCTATGCGGGTCCCGTCATAACCCCGCTCAGCGAATGAACGCGAGGCGGCCTCGATCAGGCGGGAGCGCGTATCGTCGGCTGTCATCCCGGCGATGCGGCCCATGGGCCGAAACATAACAGCTGTTCGTTATTAATCGAAGTGCCGTCACCTCGAGGCCATTCGACCTGCTCAGAGGGTCACCGTCCCTGGCGGCGTGGCACCTTCTCCGATGCGGGGGGTCACCGGATCCAGAGGAACTCGATCGACTCTTCGGGACGCTCAGCCACCCGCCGGAGCCATGACCTCGGGGGCGATCGCCGGGCGCTCCAACGGCGGCTGGCATCCTGGGTCCGTGCGCCCATTCTCGGAGCTCACGCCACGAGGACAACGCGGACGCCTCCGTGCTCTTTCGATCGAGGCTCTTCGGCGATACTCAGCACGCATTGCGCCTACGGGTTTGCACTTCTTCGCCGAGTCCTTCAACACGGTGTTCCGGGCCACCTCTGGCGCCGGTGACCACTACGCCCTGCGGGTCGGCCCCCGAGAGCGGATACACCCGGAGGGGACCGAGGTCACCGAAGTCACGTGGATGGCGGCGCTGGGCGAAGACGGCGCATGTCCGATACCCCGGGCCTACGAGGCCGACGATGGATCCCTGGTGCTGCGTCAGAGTCATCCCGGCGTACCCGGTGAACGGATGTGCGTGCTCTTCGACTGGATCGCCGGACGACCTCTGGCCGATCAGATGGATACAGACCTCGCTCGCCGTGCCGGCCGACTCTCGGCCGTCCTTCACGGGCACGCGGCCGCCAGTGGCCCTGCCACTGCCCCGCTCGTGCCGGTGGCTGATCGAGTCTTGTACTGGCTCGTGGAAGACCGGCTGTCGGAGCTGACCCCGACCTACGGATCTCTGTTTCTCGAGGCGCGTGATCGCGCTCAGCAGACCGTTGACTCACTTTGGCGACACCCACCCCACCGTCCCCACCTCATCCACGGCGATCTCGTTCCCAGCAATGTGATCGTCAGCGGGGCTCGACTCACTCCTATCGACTTCCAGGATCTCGTCTGGGGTTTCGAAGTTCAGGACATCGCCATCACACTCTCTTCGCTGCACCGGTTTGCTGAGGCAACGACTCTGGTCGACGCCTTTCGTAGCGGCTACCGGGCGGTCCGACGCTGGGAGGACTCTGATCCGGCCCTCCTGGCCGCCTTGACGGCCGGGCGGCGGCTCCATCAGCTCAATCTGGGACTCAACCTGCGCAAGCCGGGCCTCACGGAGTTCGTCGGCCGTGCCGGAACCTTCATCCGAGGTTGGATGGACCCTGCTGATCCGCCGGCATGACACCGATGGACCCGATGGGGCCCATCGGATCCCAGGTGGTCAGCGCCGCGGGCCGATGTGACGTCGGTGCACAAGACACGGTTGCCGTCTCGCAACAGGAGTCGGAGACCGAACGCTGCCATCGCTCGTGGCGAGCGAGGCAGTAGGGAACAAGGCGTGCTCAGCATCCTCTTCACGCTCGGGCGTCCTCGCTCCGACAGTGACACCCGCCAAGCGCCGGCTGTTCTGCCCTATCCCGACGGCCCTCAACGATGAGAACGACCTCAGCGGAGCGGGCTCCGGCCAGGAAGTATCCTCACGCGGCCAACTATCTCTGAACAGCGGAGCCGCATGCTTTCGAATCCGCCAACAACGGACGGATCAACTGAGATCAACGCCGCCCCCAAGAGGCTGCCGAGCTCATTGAGCATCGTCGTGCTGCTGGCCGGGCTCGTACTGACGGGGACGCTCGCCTGGGTGACAGTCTCGATTCACGATCACAACGAAGATCGCCTGTTGACTCTCGAACTCCACCAAGCGGCGTCGGTGGTGTCTGCCGCCGTTCCCTCGATTCAGATTCCACTGAGTTCGGCGGCGGAACTGGCTGCGGCCACGAACGGAAATCCGCTGCAGTTCCGGGACTACATGGCGACCTATGTGGGTGGTAAAGGACCCTTCGCATCAGCTTCGCTCTGGCGAGTGGGCAGCGGAGGCCCGACAACGGTCGTCATCGTCGGCAGCACCCCGGAACTGACCACGATACCGGGGGCAGCAGCGACATTGTTCTCCCAGGCCCGCCGGTCGACGCCGTTGGCTGTTCTGAATCTGCTCGGACAAAGGCGGCCGGGAATCGGTTACGCCGCCGTCCCCGGGTCTTCGTCATCGCCCTGGGTGGTCTATGCCGAGCGGATTCTGCCCACGGACCGGAAATTGAATGTCACCCGCAACTCGGCATTCTCGCAACTGAACTACGCCATCTATCTCGGCCGATCGGCAACGCCCTCAAACCTGTTGGAAGCGTCGGCCACAGAATTCCCCCTCAGAGGTCAACAAGCGACCGTCGTCGTGCCTTTTGGAAACAGCGCCATCACGGTGGTGGCCACGCCGAACGGAGAGCTCGGAGGTGGCCTCCTGGCGAGCCTGCCTCTGATCGTCGCTCTGGCCGGTGCTCTGTTGTCCATCATTGCCGTCGTGTTGGCGGACTACCTGGTGCGCCGGCGCCGACAGGCCGAATGGCTGGCGTCGGAGAACCGTCGGATGTACAGCGAACAACGAAGCATCGCCGAGGTCCTCCAACACGCGCTGCTTCCTCAAGTGCTGCCCGAGATCGCCGGAGTGGAGACGGCCATCCGGTACGTGGCCGGAGGCGAAGGGACCGACGTCGGGGGGGATTGGTACGACGTCATTGTCGTCGATGACACCCATTTCATCTTTGTGCTGGGTGACGTATCCGGTCGTGGTGTCGAGGCGGCCACGATCATGGCCCGCCTGCACTTCGCCATTCGCGCTTATGCGGTCCAGGGAGATGCGCCTGATGAAATCCTGGGGAAGCTGGGACGGCTCCTGAGTATCGAGCGCGACAAGTGCTTCGCCACCATTCTCTGTGCCTGTGTCGACGTGGCCGGTCATTCGATCACCCTCGTCAATGCCGGTCATCCTCCCCTGCTGCTGTTGAACGGCAGGACGGGGCAATTCGTGAGGACGACGGTCTTTTCACCGGTCGGTATCGAGGACCCGACGCCGTATCAGGCCGTGAACGTCGCCGTGCCCGAGCGAGCCACCATTGTGGCCTTTACCGATGGCCTCATCGAGCGACGGGGAGAAACGATCGATTCCGGCCTCGAACGGTTACGGACCCTCGCCACCGAAGGTCCTTTGGGGCTCGATGAGTTGCTGACCAAGATCCTTACCGAATCAACGACTGCTGGGTATCATGACGATAGGGCGATATTGGCGGTGAGATGGAAGAGCTAGACACCAGCGAGACGAGTTTCACCATCGAGCAGTCCTCCAACGCGGCCGGCGACCCGATGCTCACGCTCCACGGTGAGCTGGACATTTCCAACGCCGATATGTTCCGGCAGACCGTTGAAAAGGTCGTCGAAAAGAATCCGGCTCGGCTCGTCTTCGATCTGGCACAGCTCACCTTCATGGACAGCTCAGGAATCGCCGTGATGGTGTACGCCGCCAATAAGGTGAGCGACATCGAGCTGCGCCACGCGTCGACCATTATCCGGCGAGTGGTGGAAGCCACTGGCCTCACCGAGATACTTCGCCTCGATCCATCGTGATGCACGAGGCCCAATTCCCTGCCGTCAGGACGTCCGCTCTCAGCGCGCGCCGATTCGTAGCCGACGCCGTGGTGGACGTTCCCCGCGAGATCTCGGAGACCATAGCCCTCATTGCTTCTGAGTTGGCCGCGAACTCGGTGCGCCATGCCGCATCGGCCTTCGAGATCCGGATCGAACAACTACCCGATCGTGTCCACATCGAGGTGGAGGACGACGGCGACGGCCAACCGGTCGTGAAGTCACCTGGTCTCAGTGACACATCCGGTCGAGGTCTTCAGATCGTCCAAGCCCTGGCCGACGACTGGGGCGTGATACCCAAGCAGGAATCACCCGGTAAAACGGTATGGGCCACGATCGCTCTGCGGACGGCGGACGATTCGGGCCGCCGGAGTCAAGGCGCTCAGAATGATGCCGGCGAACACCAGAAGAGGACCGGCCCCGGCACCGGCTCCTCCGGATCACGGACAAGTCTCGGCGCCGTGGGGAAGGACGTTGATCCCCTGGGCGTCGGGCCTCGGCTCTGCACGAGAACCTGGCGCTCCCGGCGAGGGCCTCGACCCCGTCCCCGTCACCGCCAAGGTGCGCTCCTTCGCCGCACGCCGTCGCGGTCTGCACACCGCCAATAGGTCGGTCCTGTTCGGGGCAAGAGCACTGTCGTGGCTACTCGATCGTCCTTAGCGTCGCTCGACCAGGCCCCGTAGATAGGCCGCCTGACCGACATGCTGCAGGTCGTCGTTGACGACGCTGACAAGTCTTTGACCGAGCGAGACGGGGGGATCCCAGGAGGTGTCGACTATGCGATCCAGGCCGTCGTCATCCACCTGCCGGATGTAGGAGATCGTCCGATCATGGACGGCGTCGTAGTACCCCATGAGCAGGTCTGCCTCCACCAGCACGGCGGCGATCGCCTCCGGTTTTTGACCGTAACCGATCTCCGACAGAGCAAAGGGCAGCCCGAAGCGGTCGGCCCACCCGGCCGACGTCCACAACTGCTCCACCCCCGCCACCTCGGCCACGTGGTCGTCCTGGACGCGGCTCAGGTGCCACGTGAGCCACGCGATCGAGTTGGCCTGATCATCGGGCCGGTGGGTCAGCTGATCCATCCCCAGGCCGTCAACGGCATGGTGGAGCGAATCACGAACCCGGGCGAAGGCGTCGACGAGCACGTCCGTGCTGTTCATAGCGGCATGTTCCTTCCCGGCTGGATCGAAGTCCCCACCCTCTCATGGGATCGGATCCGCCGCCCGAAGCGCTCCATTCCCGGTGCATGGCGGTCCGATCGACGCAGCCGCGGCCCATCGGGATCATTCCCCGCCGACGTCTTTTCCAAGCAACAATTTCCCGTTGGCACCGCTTCGGTGGTTCTCCACTGATCGACCGGTCGCCAGACCCCCCGCTCTACGATCCCTCCGTGAGCGCAACGAACCCGTTGTCGAACCGCGAGGCCCGCTGGCTGGCACTGGCGGCCCAGGGCCTCGGAACGGACCGAAAGCCAGGTAGCGCAAAGCCACCGGAAGAGAGGCGCCTGCGCCGCCTCCTCGATCAGGTGGCCACGATCCAACTCGATGCGGTGAACGTGGTGGCACGGACTCAGTTCCTCGTACCTTTCAGTCGCATCGGTAGCTATGACAGGGCCACCCTTCTCGGACTGACGGGGCCAGGAGGTCAGTGGTTCGAGTATTGGGGTCACGCCGCCTCCCTGTTGCCGACGGATTTGTACCCCCTCTTTCGTTGGAAGATGGACCGAGGGAACAATGATCTGGTCGAAAGATCCCCGGTCCAACAGCGTCGCCGCCAATGGCGTGAAGCAAACGCCAGTTACCTGGCAACGGTCCTGCTTGACGTGACCGAGCGCGGCCCGCTGGCCGGGTCACAGCTCTCCGACCCCCGCCGGCGCTCGGGCGAATGGTGGGAGCGCCGCAGCGACGGCCGCCGGGCGCTCGAGGTGCTGTTCCAAGATGGTGAGCTGGCAGCGTGGCGCAGCCCGACCTTTGAGCGCATCTATGACCTGACGGAGCGAGTCATCCCCCAGACGGCGCTCGACATGCCTGTCCCGCCACCCGAGGAAGCTCAGCGGGAACTGATTGCCATTGCGGCCCGGTGCATGGGAGTGGCCACCGTCGCCGACCTGGCCGACTATTTCTGGATCCGGCCCGGTCAAGCGAGACGACGGGTGGCCGAGCTCGTCGAGGCCGGAAGGCTCGTTCCCGTCACCGTCGAGAACTGGAGCCAACCGGCGTATGCCGAATCTCAGGCCCGACCTCGAGCGCCGCAACGACAAAACGCCAGTCTGCTGTCCCCGTTCGACTCCCTTATCTGGTTCAGAGATCGCACCACTCGACTCTTCGACTTCCACTACCGCATCGAGATCTACGTCCCCGAGCACCGGCGGATTCACGGGTACTACGTCATGCCGCTGTTGGTCAACGACGCCTTGGTGGCCCGCTTCGACCTCAAGGCTGATCGATCGGCCGGGACGCTTCGGGTGAACGGCTCATACCTGGAGAAGGGTGTGGTTCCGGAGTCCATCCTCGATGCCGCTGCCGCCGAGCTTCGAGCTCTCAGCCATTGGCTCGGGCTCGAAGGTGTGTCCGTCGCCGCCCGAGGCAACCTGGCCCGTGGCCTGCGGAAGGCCATGGCCGCCGGCAACAGCAAGTGAGAGAGGCGTGGGCGGCGACACCTATTCGGCTGACACCGGGTGAACCAGGCGGCGCAACCGGCGGACCGCCTCGTCGATGACCTCGGGGCGCTTGCAGAAGGCGAAGCGCACCAACGATCGACCGGCGTGGCGATCGTCGTAGAGCACCGATGCCGGGATGGCCACAACCCCGCAGCGCTCGGGTAGGCGGCGACAGAACTCCACTGCGTCCTCGCCACCGAAGGCGCCGATGTCGGTCATGGTGAAGTACGTGGCCGCCGGATGGAATACCTCGAATCCCACTTCTTGCAGTCCGTCGCACAACCGATCGCGGCGCGCCGCCAAATCGGCGGCGGCGGCGGCGAAGAAGTCGTCCGGTAAGCCCAGGCCGACAGCCACCGCCGGCTGGAAGGGGGCGCCGTTGACATATGTCATGAACTGCTTGGCCGTCCGCACGGCGGCCACCAGCGGGGCACGACCACACACCCAACCGATCTTCCACCCGGTGAAGGAGAAGGTCTTGCCGGCGCTCGACACGCTGAGGGTCCGCTCACCCATCCCGGGCATGGAGGCCAGCGGGATATGACGCCCTTCGAACACGAGATGTTCGTAGACCTCGTCGGTGACAACCAGCACGTCGGCCTCGACGCACACGCGGGCGATCCCGGCCAGCTCATCGGAACTGAAGACCTTGCCCGTCGGGTTGTGAGGTGAGTTGAGCAGCACCAGACGGGTACGAGGCGTGATAGCGGCGGCCAATTGCTCCAAGTCGAAGCTCCACGCCGGAGGACGCAGCGGCACCACCCGGTGTCGAGCGCCGGCCATGGCGATAGCGGGGGCATAAGAGTCGTAGTAGGGCTCGAAAATGACCACCTCGTCGTCGGGCTCGCACAACCCGAGCATGGCGGCGGTAACGGCCTCGGTGGCGCCCGCCGTCACCAGCACCTCGGTATCGGGGTCGAACTCCAAGCCGTAGAAGTGCTGCTGGTGGGCGGCGATGGCCCGGCGCAGTTCGGGGATCCCGGGTCCAGGAGGGTACTGGTTGCGACCGTCTCGGATGGCTTTGATAGCAGCATCGGCGATGGCTCTCGGCCCGTCTTGATCAGGGAACCCCTGGCCGAGATTGATGGCCCCGGTGCGCTCGGCCAGGGCCGACATCTCGGCGAAGATGGTGACACCGAAGCCCTGGAGCCTGGTCGACAGATACGGCGCTCTGGTGGACGCGTCCTCCGCCCCGGGATCGGTCACAGGTGCATCCTACGGGCGAACCGCGGAGCGGCTGCAGAACGGCCGAGGCCTCGGAACGTTGCATTCACCTGGGGAACATGGCTCGAATGGTGCCGGACGCCTCTTGGCGCCGTGGCACCGCTGTGGGCGGAAGCCGACCTTCAGTCTGCTGACTCAGCCTCTTCGGCCACTGCTAGCCACGCTTCCTCGGCCTTCTCGAGCTCGACCTGAGTAGCGGCCAGATCGGCCCCCAAGTGGGTCATCGTCACGTAGTCGGATTCGGCGGCCAGGGATTCGAGGATCCGGTCCCGCTCTCGCACCAACCGGGTCCAGTTCTTCTCCGCCTCTCGTAGGAGACGCGCCAGCCGCACCACGTTGTGACGGGAACCCGCCGAAGGGGCCGTGGTGGCCCGCGGTCTGCTCGGCGCCGGGAAGGAGGACGGCAGCGCCCCTGCTCGGCGGAGATCGCCTTGTTCCACCCGGGCAACCCAACCGGCCACGCCCCCCGGTACCGCCGCCACGGTGGCGTCGGGCTCCACCGCCACCAGGCGCTCGGTGGTCCGATCGAGGAAGGTGCGGTCGTGGCTCACCACCACCAGGGCCCCCGGCCAGTCCTCGAGAAAGTCCTCGAGGACCCGCAACGTGTCGAGATCGAGGTCGTTGGTGGGCTCGTCGAGGAAGAGGACGTTGGGCCTGCCGGCGATGACCAAGAGCAGTTGCAGCCGACGGCGCTCTCCACCCGAGAGGGTGCCGACGCGGGCGAACGACAGCTCGCCGGAGAAAGAGAATCGTTTCATGAGCTCGACATCGGCCACGGAGCCCGGGGAACGGTGGGGACCGGCCACCAGGTCCTGCACCCTCGCCTGCAGATCCAATGTCGACCCCAGTTGGTCGTAGTAGCCGCCCACCACGGTCGGACCGACGTCCACGGTTCCCACCGTGGGCTCGAGGCGCCCGGCCAGGAGGTCGACCAGAGTCGACTTTCCGGTTCCGTTGGCCCCCACGATCCCGAGACGTTCACGGCGCCCGAGTACGAGATCGACTCCGGACAGGACCATGGGGCCCTGGTCATAGCGGAAACCGACCCCGGTGCACTCGATCACCTTGTCGCCGAGGCGTGGCGTATCCCCCTCGGTCTCGATGCTGATCGAGCGGGTCGGGGCGGGCGGGCGATCGTCGATCAGCCGGACGGCGGCGTCGATCCGGGCTTGCGGCTTGCGGGACCGGGCCTGCGCTCCCCGACGGAGCCACGCCAGTTCCCGTCGCGCCAGGTTGCGTCGAGTTGATTCGTCCGATGCGGCCTGCTCCTCCCGATCGGCCTTGGCCGCCAGATACGATCCGTATCCGCCCTCGTGCACATAGCCGTGACCGTGATCGAGCTCCAGAATCTTGGTCGTGAGCCGGTCGAGAAGGTGACGGTCGTGCGTCACCAGCACCAGACCGCCGTGAAACGAGAGCAGGCGGTGCTCGAGCCAGGTCACGGCGCCCAGATCAAGGTGGTTGGTGGGTTCGTCGAGCACCAGGAGCTCCGCCGGGCGGGTGAGCACCCGAGCCAGCGCCACTCTTTTGGCCTGGCCCCCTGAGAGTGCGGTCACCTGTTCATCGACAGCGGAGCCCATACCCAGGCGATCGAGAGCCGCTTCTGGCTCCCATCCCTCGCCCACCGCCGCCCGCACGGTGCCGGGAGGCAGCTCGGGCACCTGTTCCAGGAATCCCACCCGTGAGCCACGACCCCGACGGACATGACCCTCCTCGGGGGCATCGACACCGGACAGGATCCTCAGAAGTGTCGACTTGCCGGTGCCGTTGATGCCCACCACCCCGACCCGGTCACCGGCGGAGATCGTGAGGGACAGCCCTTCGAACAGCACCTTGTCGACCCGGCGAACCGTTACCTGCTGGAGATCGACGAGGACAGCCACGAGCTTTCCAGGGTACCGGTCGCCACATCTCGGCCATCCCCCGCACCGCTCACGGCAAGACGTCTCGTGGAGAGGCTTGCGTGGGCGAGACTGCTGGTCGTGGCCTTCGGTCAACAGTCGGGTCCCCCGGCCTCGGCCCGGCAGATCCGGGAACTGCTGGCGCTCCTGAACGACGCCGGGCACACGGACTTCCGCGACGCACGCGGCCCCATGGGCTTCACCCAGCGCCAAGCGGCAGGCAAATTCACCGTCAAGGAGGCTGAGGCTTTCATCGACGGGCTTCAGAACGCAGAGGCCGGTGCGGCCTCCCCCGTCACGGACCCCGAGGCATCGCTGAGCCCGGCGCAACGGGCGATGCGCCGCGTGCCGGCCGAGCAGCTGGCGGCAGAGCTCCAACGCCGCGGCTGGACGGTCACGGAACCACCGGCATAACTCCCCTTTGTCTCTCGGCGTCGGCCGACGGGCAACGCTGAGTGTCACGAGCACCCGATGGTGACAACATCTGACGGTGCACTTCCACGCTGAGCACCACTTCAAAGGGTCGGCCCAAGCGGTGGTGACGCTCTTGGCCGATCCTGCCTTCTATCTTGGCCTGGCCCTGCCTGATCTGAGCGAACCCGAGCTGCTCGAAGAACGCAAGGACGGAGATGATGCCGTGCTGCGGCTCCGGTATCAGTTCGTAGGGAGCCTCGATCCCATCGCGAAGCGCCTTCTCGGTGGGAGCCGTCTGGCCTGGATCCAGGAGGTCCGTGTCGACCGCGAGGCGGGCTCCGGCGCGCTGCGCTTCGAGGCTGAGAAAGACCCCCGGCGACTTCACGGTGCAGCCGAATTCGTCCTCAGCGAGGCCGACGGCAACACGATGAGACGTCTCGACGGCGATCTGGTGGTGGCGGTACCCGGCATAGGCCGCATGGCCGAACGTCGGATCGTGCCTGGGCTGCTCCATCGACTGGACATCGAGGCTCAGGCCCTCGACGAGCGGCTCGGTGAACAACGATGAGCTCGCCACCGGGATGTAGAGGTGCCCCCGCTTTGGCGCGATAGTGGCAGCCCTGACCATCTACCGCACCGCCGAGGCAGAAACGACGACCTCTGACCGACCCCTTCGGTGCGTTGACCGGAGCTCTGCGAGGAGGACGCTGTCATGACCGTGACCCCGCTGCGTGAGCGCGCTGCCTGGAAAGCCCTCGAAGTACACCACGCCGAGATCGTGGGGCACCATCTGCGGAGCCTCTTCGGCGAGGATCCGACCCGAGGAGAGCGCCTGACCGCAGAAGCAGCGGGCATCTACCTCGACTACTCGAAGAACCGGATCACCGACGAGACCGTCCGGCTCCTACTGGAGCTGGCCGAGGAGTCCGATGTACCCGGACGCCGGGACGCCATGTTCAGTGGAGAGCACATCAACATCTCGGAGGACAGAGCCGTCCTGCACGTGGCGCTGCGTATGCCCCGGGGTAGTTCCCTCGTGGTGGACGGGGTCGACGTCGTGAAAGAGGTCAACGACGTCCTCGACGCCATGAGCGCCTTCGCCGAACGGGTGAGGTCCGGGGCGTGGAAGGGTCACACGGGCAAGGCCATCCGCAATGTCATCAACGTGGGGATCGGAGGCTCCGATTTGGGTCCGGTCATGGCCTACGAGGCGCTGCGTCATTACAGCCGGCGCGACCTGACCTTCCGTTTCGTCTCCAACGTCGACGCCACGGACTTCGTGGAGGCGACGCGTGACTTGGCGGCCGAGGAGACTCTCTTCATCATCTCCTCCAAGACCTTCGGCACCCTCGAGACGCTCACCAACGCCACGTCGGCCCGGGACTGGGTCGTGAGCCAGCTGGGAGACGAGTCGGCGGTGGCCAAGCACTTCGTCGCCGTGTCGACCAACGCCGAGCGGGTATCGGAGTTCGGCATCGACACGGCCAACATGTTCGGCTTCTGGGA
>PKWD01000049.1 GCA_003131945.1 Acidimicrobiaceae bacterium | reverse complement strand
ATGAGCAGCAGGCGCGGACCGGTGCCCGCCACCTCGTAGTAGAGCTCCACCCCTTCGAGCGCCGCTCTGGTCACGACTGCGGCGATGTCGGGCGCGTACCGGGACGTCGGGCGGAGACGTTGTGCCGCAGGGCGAAGGGCATGATGAAGTCGGGATCATCGAGCAGGGCCAGCATGGTGTCGACGGTGGCGTCGTCCATCGCCGTGGTGCCGGCCGATCTCATCCTCTTGGGATCGGTGAGAAAGGGTCGGATGGACCGGATCGTGTGCTGCCAGAAGGCACCGACCGGGCTGCCGCCGGTGATGGGACCGTCGCGCACGTCGTCGTCGATGTCCTGCATGCCCAACCGGCCAAGCAGCGCGGGGAGGTGCCGTACCCATGTCCAGCGGCCGGCCAGCGGCACCATGACGGCCACGAAGGCCGCCGGAGGATCCACAGCGGTCGCCGCCGGTGCCCCGTCGGCTTCTTCGAAGAGGACGACCCCGCCGGGCCGCAGCGCCGGCACCAGCTTGGCCACGACGGCGTCGGCGGTGTCGACGTGCATGAGGACCGAACGGGAGTGGATGACGTCGAAGGTGGACTCGGGGAACGACATGGTGGTGAGGTCGTCCTCGAGGACAGAGACCCCGGGCCGCTCCCCCAGTGGTTGGAGCTGGCCCGTGTCCCGGTCGACGGCGGTCACCGTTCCCGTCGGCCCGACCGTGTCGGCCATCCAGGTGGCGATCGAACCGGCTCCCGCCCCCAGCTCCAGGCAGTGCCATCCGGGTCCGACGCCGAGCGCCCGCAGGCGCAGAACGGTGGCCTCGTCGTGCAGACCCTGGAGCTTGCCCAGACGGGCCGCTTCATCGTCTGTGCTGTTCCACATCGGGTAGCGGCCGGACTCGGCGCCCCTGTCGCCCCCCGACACCGACGGACGCCTCCTAGCCGAATTCGATCTGGCTGAATTCGCGCAGTTTGTCCAGCGGGTGGCGGGCGCTCACGAAACGCACGGTGCCCGAGCGTGAGCGCATGACGAGGGACTGGGTGGTGGCCCCGAAGTCGTGATAGCGCACGCCCTGGAGCAGTTCACCGTCGGTGATCCCGGTGGCGGCGAAGAANNCGCCCCCCATGCATTTGAGGGCGGCGGCGGCGAGCACACCCTCGGGGGTACCGCCGGTGCCGTAGAGGACGTCGACACCCGAGTCGGGCCACGCCGTGGACATGGCTCCGGCCACATCCCCGTCGGTGATGAGCTTGATGCGGGCGCCGCTGGCGCGCACCTCGGTGATGAGATCGATGTGGCGGTCCCGCTCGAGGATGACCACGGCCACGTCGCGCATCGACTTGCCGAGCGCCTTGGCCACGGCTTCGAGGTTCTCGGTCGGGGAGCGGCGGATGTCGACGGCGCCCACCGCCTTCGGTCCCACGGCCAGCTTCTCCATGTACACGCAGGGACCGGGGTTGAACATCGTTCCCCGTTCGGAGACGGCGATGACGGCCAGGGCTCCGCCGCGCCCGAGCGATGTCGGCGTGGTGCCGTCGATAGGGTCGACGGCGATATCGGTGGGCGGCGGCGATCCGTCGCCGATGTGCTCCCCGTTGAAGAGCATGGGGGCATTGTCCTTCTCCCCCTCACCGATGACGACCACGCCGTCCATCGACACCGTCTGGAGAACGATGCGCATGGCCTGCACGGCGGCGGCGTCGGCGCCTTCTTTGTCACCCCGGCCCATCCAGCGTCCGGCGGCCATAGCCGCTGCCTCTGTCACCCGGACGAGTTCCATGGCCAGGTTGCGGTCCGGTGCCCGGGGGTTAGGCGCCATGTCTTTGACCATAACGCGCTCCGTCCGATCCCACCCGATGCTTGCGACCGGATTCTCAAAGGGACCGGCGGCCGGGCCATGGACGCCATCGTGATCGGGACATCACATGCTGTGGCCGGACATGACGCAGTGGCTCCCCGTAGGCTGGCTGCGTGGAGAGTCCCGACGACCAGGGGATTGACGCCGGACGCGCCGGCTGGCGCGCCGACTTCGACGCCTCCTCCCTGCGTGACGCCGATTTCGAGACGATGTCGGGGATCCCCCTGGAGCCCGTCTACGGTCCCGGGGACTGGCCCACCGCTGCCGACGTCGACGATCCCGGTGGTCGTGACAAAGCCACCGCCGACCAGGTGGGATGGCCCGGGCGGGCCCCGTTCACCCGGGGACCGTACGCGTCGATGTACCGCTCGAAGTTGTGGACCATGCGGATGTTCGCCGGGTTCGGCACGGCCGAGGACACGAACGTCCGCTTCCGGGAGCTGCTTCGGTCAGGAGGCGGCGGCCTGTCGGTGGCGTTCGACCTCCCCACCCTCATGGGGCGCGACTCCGACGACCCTCACAGCGAGGGAGAGGTGGGCCGTTGCGGCGTGGCGGTGGACACCTTGGCCGACGTCGAGGACCTGTTCGCCGACATCGACCTGGGTGCCATCACCACGTCGATGACGATCAATTCGCCGGCCTCCATCCTTCTGGCCATGTACGTGAAGGCGGGCGAGAAAGCTGGAACCGGCCGCCGTGCCCTCGGCGGCACGTTGCAGAACGACATGTTGAAGGAGTACCAGGCGCAGAAGGAGTACATCTTCCCGCCCCGGCCCTCGATGCGGATCGTGGTCGACGTGATCAGGTTCTGCGCGGCGGAGATGCCGCGCTTCCACCCGGTGTCGGTCTCCGGTTACCACATCCGCGAAGCAGGCTCGACCGCCGCCCAGGAGCTGGCCTTCACCCTGGCCAACGGCTTCGCCTATGTGGAGGCCGCCGTCGCCTCGGGCCTCGCCGTCGACGATTTCGCCCCCCGGCTCAGCTTCTTCTTCAACGCCCATCTCGATTTCTTCGAGGAGATCGCCAAGTACCG
>PKWD01000159.1 GCA_003131945.1 Acidimicrobiaceae bacterium | reverse complement strand
AAGGCGAACACCCCGCCGTCGGCGGCGACGAGTCGGTATCCCGGACCGGGCGCATCGAGCACCCCCGCCTGACCCGAATCCGGGCTGACCATGAGCGAGGATTCGTCCACCGCCTCGAAGGCGCTGGCAGGGATGCTCTTCAGCTCGTCGACCAGCGACAGCGGCCACGCCGAGTCCGCGGTCCCGCCGAAGTACCAGTTGCTGCCGTTGTCGGCCAGGATCAGTCCGTAGGTCTGCATGGTGGTGATGACGGTCTGGCACATGGCCGAGCACTGCGATGGCGGCAGGCTGAAGCTGGCCGACAATCTGAAGCGCGCTCCCATCGGTGGGCAATTGGAATTGTTCTGACCGGCTTCGTGGCGCGCCGGCCACAGGTAGGACTCCTGTGTGCATGCGACCGTGAAGCGGATGGCGTGATCCATGGCACCCGATGACACCTCGTCGTAGTTGACGAGGCCGGGGAGGATGGGGAGTCCGGCGGCATCGGCCGACGTCCAGCCGGCCGGGCGCAGTGCGTCGGAGTTCAGGTCCCAGATGGCACCCGATCCGGCCTTGGATTTCTTGGCGTGGTAGTGCGTGTGCCACAGCTCGTACAGGCTGCACGTCGACGGGTTCACCATGATGGCGTGACGGTCACCACCGCCGCCGGAACCCCCTTCAATGGGCGTCGACTTCGAAAGCGGATATGGCCCCGGGTCGCTCTCGGAGGCGTACTGGAATTTGATGGAGACGAGTGGCTGAGACGGTGAAACGATCTGCCACGGTATGCCGTAGGGGTTGTTCTTCTTGCCCGAGGGTCCGTAGTCGGGGTGAAGAGATGTCGTGGAGGCATCCATCGACGCGAGCCAGGTGGCGCTGTCGGCGTCCACGGGGAGTCCGGTGACCGGAGTGTTCCACACGTTGTCGGCCGGGAACGCCGGGCACTCGGTTCCCGGAAGGACCGTTCCTCCCGATTGCGCGCTCGCCGGGGCTGGCGCCGCTGTGATCCCGCTCATCACGACCACACCGAGAGCCGCACCGGTCAGCGCGCAACGCCTTCGCATGGATCGACCCATGGCCGGATCCCCTTTCCGCGCTCGTGGCCCGTGGCGGACGCCCACGATTCTACCGATTGCCGGTTCTCGGCCATCGTGGTGAGGTCAACATCCGCCCAATGTCGGCGCCCGGTGACCGACGAATCGCTCCCGATACACTCCCGTCGACCGAATATCGGTGGCGGGAGTCGATTCATGGCCTACCAGGCGACGTGGGAATCCGTGACAACCCACCGGGCGCCGGGCTGGTACGAGGACGCCAAGCTCGGCGTCTTTCTCCACTGGGGGCTGTACTCGGTGCCGGCCTGGGCCCCCCGGGTGCCCGACATCCAGACCATCCTGCGCCAGCACGGCCCGGCGTGGATGCTCCGTAACAATCCCTACGCCGAGTGGTACGCCAATACCGTCCAACTACCCGGCAGTCCCACCCGACAACACCACGACGCGACGTACGGTCCCGGGTTCGCCTACGACGGCTTCGTGCCGATGTTCGAGAAGGCGTCGGCCACCGCCGACCTCACGGCGCTGGCCTCGGTCTGCCGGAGCGCCGGAGCACGCTATGTCGTTCTGACCACGAAGCACCACGACGGGTTCTGCCTGTGGCCGACGGCGGTCCGCCATCCACTCAAGGGCGCCTACCATGCGGGCCGCGATCTGGTGGGCGACCTGAGCGAGGCCGTGCGGGACCAGGGCCTGCGCATGGGTCTGTACTACTCGGGCGGTTACGACTGGCCGTACAACAAGGTGGTGATGCGCGGCTTGGCCGACGCCCTCCTGGCCGGTCCCACCGGCGAGGACTATGCCCGCTATGCCGAGGCCCATGTACGGGAACTCGTCACCCGCTACCGGCCCTCGGTTCTGTGGAACGACATCGGCTGGCCCGGAGCCGGCCACCTCCCCACATTGTTCGCCCACTACTACAACACCGTGGAGGACGGCGTGGTCAACGACCGGTGGCTGCAGTCAGCGCGGCGCGGTCCGTTGTTCGACGGCGCCGTGCGGGTGGCTGCCGGCGCCATCCAACGGGGTTGGCGCCTGGTGCCTGACCGCTACAAACAGCTGACGTTCCCCGGGGCGCGTCACGCCGACTTCACCACCGAGGAGTACATCCATTCCGACACCATCGTGAGGCGGAAATGGGAGGCCACCCGGGGCGTGGGCCATAGCTTCGGCGCCAACCACAACGAAGCCCCCGAGGACGTCATCTCCACCACCGGCCTCGTCCGGCTGCTCGTCGATGTGGTGGCCAAGAACGGGAACCTGCTCATCGGCGTGGGACCGGCCCCCGACGGGACGCTTCCCGACTGGCAGGAAGCACCGCTCGTCGGCCTGGGCCGATGGCTCGAGGTCCACGGCGCCGCCGTCTACGGCACGCGTCCCTGGACGGTGCCATCGACCACCACCTCCGCCGGGACCGAGGTGCGCTTCACGGTCGGTGACGATGCGCTCTATGCAACCCTGCTCGATCCTGGCCGGTCACGCCACATCGCACTGGATGGGCTGGTGGCGGGAGATCTCCGTGGTGTGGACCTTCTGGGAGTGGACACGACACTCGAGTGGAGTGGGGACGACGGTTCGGTATCGGTGACCCTCCCCGAGCGCCTCCCCGACTCGCCGGCACACGTGCTCCGGCTGACGCCGGCATCAGCGCTACGCGTTCAGTAGCACCGACTCACGACGCCGGGGAGACATGGCCGAGCATCAGCGCCCGCCGTTCCTCGGCGGTGATGCTGCTCGGCTCGGTGCTCTGCATGAAGTCGGACAGGATCTCCACGAATCGGACCGGTTCTTCGACATGGCAGAAGTGGCCTGCGCCTTCCATGATCTCGAGCCGGCTCCCGGCCACGGCCTCATGGGCGGCGTGGGCATGGCTGACGGGGATGATGTTGTCCCGGTCACCCCAGACGATCAGTGTCGGGATCCGAGCGGCCAGATAGATCCGGTCCATGGCGTTCACCGACTGCCCACCGGGATCGACGACCGAGCGCAGCGTCCGTACGAAGGCCATCCGGTTCTCCGATTCGGTCAACGACGCGTAGGCCCGCCACCCTTCGAGGGCCCGGGCATGTCGGAATCCGGCCCGGTGGAAGAACTGCATCAGGTCGTTCCCGAGGTTGCGTACGAAGCTCGGAAAGAGGACCGGCAAGGCGTACTCGAAACCGGGGAGCGTGAGAAGGCGCAGCACCCAGCTCACCTCTCGACCGAGCCCGCCACTTCCGACCAGGACGAGCCGATCGCACTTCTCGGGGAACTGGTACGAGAACTGCATGGCCACACCACCGCCGAACGACTGGCCGACGATCGTGGCCCGCTCGATGCCCAGGACGCTCAAGAGGTCGCGTAGTGAGCTGGCGTGGGCGCCCAGCGAGTAGTCGCCCGGTGGTTTGGCGGAATCGCCGTGGCCGACCAGGTCAGGGGCGACAACGGTGTATCGATGGGCCAGAAGCGGCAGGACCTGCTCCCAGGTCCGCGAGCTTCCGGCGATGCCGTGGACGAGCAGGATGGCGGGGCCGTGGCCGGCCCGACGGAAAGCCACGTCATGGCCGTGGATGGAGACGTGCTCGAGTTCGGGCCGTTCCGAGGATCTGCCGATCTCCCGATCATCCCAGATAAGAAGGTGGCGGCCCGCCGCGGTGATCCTCCCGATCGGTCTATCGAGGCATCGCTTCCGCCCTGGGCCTCTTTATAGAGATTCTGTTAGATAGTCCTAAAATCTCTATATGCTCACGGTGTGGACCCGGTCCGGAACCCCTACAGCCCGGGAGCGGGGACACGGCCGCCGGCGCTCGTCGGGCGCGAACGGGAGATCGAGGCGATGGACGTCGCTCTCCAGCGCCTGCGGCTCGGACGCGACGGGCGCAGCGCCATGCTCACCGGCCTCCGGGGGGTGGGCAAGACGGTGCTGCTCAATGAGTTCGAACAGCTGGCGCAGGGCGGCGGGTACTTCCACGAGCATGTGGAGGTCAACGAGGACGGCGATCTACCGGTCCGACTGGCGTCGGCTTTTCGACGGGTCCTGCTGGCTATGGACGCCAGGCGCCGCATCGGCGAGCGGGTGCGCAGGGCGCTCGGCGTCCTCAAAGCCTTCAGCATCAGCCTTCCGAACGGGCCGGAGCTGAGCATCGACGTCGACGCCGTTCACGGACCGGCCGATTCCGGCGATCTGGCCACGGACCTCGCCGGCCTCTTCACCGAGCTCGGCGAAGTCGCACGCGACCACGACACCGGCGTCCTCATCACGATCGACGAACTCCACTACGTGACACCGGTGACGCTCGAGGCCCTCGTCATGGGCCTGCACCGGGCGGCACAGCTGGCGCTGCCCATCACGATCGCCGGCGCCGGCCTCCCCTCTCTGGCCGCCCTCACCGGCGAGGCGAAGTCCTACGCCGAGCGGATGTTCACGTTCCCTGTCATCGGCTCGCTCAACCCCGGCCAGGCCCGGGAAGCCCTCGAGGTACCGGCGGCCGACGAGAGTGTCCGCTGGTCGGACGAGGCCATCGTCCGGGTCGTCGAGATCACCCAGGGTTTCCCGTACTTCCTCCAGGAGTTCGGGAAGCAGGCGTGGGATGCCGCCGAGGGCCCCGACACGATCACCCTCGGGGACGTGGAGCGAAGCATCCCCGTGGCCACCGCCGAGTTGGACGACGGCTTCTTCCGGGTCCGCACCGGTCGGACCTCCGACCCCGAGCGGGCCTATCTCCGGGCCATGGCCGAGCTCGCCCCCGGCCCCGTCCGGTCCGGGGAGGTGGCCGCCGTTCTGGGGAAGAAGATCACCGCCTTCGGCCCCACCCGTGACAGCCTCATCAAGAAGGCCGTCTGCTACTCGCCGCGCTGGGGCGAGATCGACTTCACCGTCCCCATGTTCGACGCCTTCACGAGGCGATGGATCCCGGACCTTGACTCGGTCGTCGATCGACCCGATCTCTAGGATTCTCAGCTCGTCACAGGCCTGGCATCTGCGATCATGGGCGCCGACCGAGGAGGCCGAGATCGCACACCTGACGAAGGCCGTGGCCGAGCGCAAGGGCGGTACCGTCGCACTGGTCGACGAGCACGGCGAGACCACCTGGTCGGAGCTCGACAACCGGGTCAACCGGTTGATCCACGCGCTGAGGGCCACCGGACTCACGACGGGCGACACCATCGCCCTCATGTGCGGCAACCGCCGGGAGTTCTTCGAAGTGACGGTGGCTGCCGGGCACACCGGGTTGATCGTGGTCCCCGTCAACTGGCACTGGGTGGCATCCGAGCTCGCCTATGTGATCGACGACTCCGACGCCGCCGCCCTCTTCGTCGAGGGCCGGTACGCGGCGGTGGCGGCCGAGGCCTGCGCCGACGACCGGGCGGCCCGGTGCACGACCCGGGTCGTCATCGGCGACCGCGAGCCGGCAGGCTTCGCACCCTACGAGACCTTCCTGGCCGGCGGAGGGACGGAAGAACCCGAGGATCAGTGCAGCGGCGGGCCCATGTTCTACACGTCGGGGACCACCGGCTTTCCGAAGGGGGTCCGCTCGAGCGTGAGCGCCACCGGCCACGACCCCGAGATCGTGGCCCTGGTGGCCCAGGTGGCGGTGGGCATGCTCCACATCCCCACCGAGGGCGTCACCCTGCTCGAGGGACCAGCCTACCACTCGGCCCAGTGGGCGCTGTCGGTCCTGCCTCTGCTCGGGGCGGCCAGCACCGTCGTCATGCGCCACCACTTCGACCCGGCCGAGACCCTCGAGCTCATCGACCGCTACCACGTCACCAACATCCACCTCGTCCCGACCCAATTCATCCGTCTCCTGAAACTCCCCGATGATGTCCGGGCCCGCTTCGGCGGCCAGTCGCTCGTGTCGGTCGTCCACGGTGCCGCCCCCTGCCCCGTCGAGGTCAAGCAGAAGATGCTCGCCTGGTGGGGCCCCGTGATCACCGAGTACTACGGCGGGACCGAGGGCGGCTTTCTCACCATCGTCACCGGCGAGGAGTGGCGGGCCCGGCCGGGCACCCTCGGTCGACCCACCAACATGACCGAGCTCATGATCGTGGCCGAGGACGGCCACGTCTGCGCCGCCGGTGAACCGGGCCAGATCTACTTCAAGAGCCTCATCGGGGGCGACTTCACCTACCACAAGGCGCCGGAGAAGACCGAGGCGGCCCATCTGGCTCCGGGCGTGGGCACCCTGGGCGACGTGGGGTACCTCGACGACGAGGGCTATCTCTTCATGAGCGACCGCAAGATCGACATGATCATCTCCGGGGGGGCCAACATCTACCCGGCCGAGATCGAGAACGTCCTACTGTCGCATCCGAAGGTCGTCGACGCCGCTGTCTTCGGGATCCCCGACGACGACTGGGGTGAGCAGGTGAAGGCTGTCATCGAACCGGTCGACGGCGTGGAGGGTTCACCCGAACTGGCGGCCGAGATCCTGGCCTGGTGCGAGGGTCGGCTGGCCAAGTTCAAAACACCGAAGACGATCGACTTCACCCACGACATGCCCCGGGACCCGAACGGCAAGCTCTACAAGCGCAAGCTCCGCGACCCGTACTGGGAAGGACGCCAGCGCGCCGTCTGATCGACGGCGGCATCAGCTCCCTTCGGCCATGGCGGCCGACCGGCGGTACTGTTCATCCATGGGGGGAACAGGGGTGCGGAGAACCAGATACCGGCTGTGGGCAGCCGCTCTGGCGTGCGCGGCCACGGCGCCGTTGGTCCTGGCCACGGTGGCCGCAGCACCAGCCGACGGCGCCAGTGGATCGACGTCGGGCGGGGGAGGGTCGACGTCCTACTACCTCGCCCTCGGTGACTCGGTCCCCGTCTGGGATGGCTCGCACTCCTACGCCCATCTTCTGGAGAACCACTACGTGTCAGGCATTCCGGGCCTGACCCTCAAGGACATGGCGGTGTCGGAGGCGACGACGACGTCGATGCTCGACGACGGTCAATACCAGGCGGCGTTGCGTTTTCTCCACAAGGACGCCGGCCATGTGGCGCTCATCACCATCGACATCGGGGGAAACGATGTCGTGGACTGCGCCACACCGGCGGGCATCGACACGACCTGCGTCACGAACGGTTTGGCCACCGTGCAGGGCAATCTCACGACCATGCTCACCGGACTGAGGGCGGCGGCGCCGTCGGTGCGGATCATCGGGATGAACTACTACGACCCCTATCTCGGCGACTGGCTGGCCGGAGGTACGGCCCGAACGCTCGCCCTGGGATCTCTTGCTGTGGTGGCGGAGCTCAATACCGAGTTGGAATCGCTCTACGGGGGGGCGGCAGCGACGGCCGATGTCGAGGACGCCTTCAAGACCACAAACGACACGACCATGGTCAGCTCCCAGTGGGGAAAGGTCCCCCTCGACGTGGCTCGTGCCTGCTCATGGCTCGACATCACCTGCCACGCGGGAGACACCGAGGGGTTCGGTGACGACCCCAATGTCGCCGGTCAAACGAAGATCGCGGCGACCTTCGAGCAGACGATCGGAAGGCTCAAAGCGCCGTGACGCCGTCGCACCGTCCGTCCGGGGAGCCGAAGGCTGCAGAAAAGGGATTGTCCGTCCGCACCATCGAATCGGCCGAGATCGACGGATGGATCCGGTGCATGGCCACGGGCTTCTTGGCCCATCCCGCCGACGGCGAGGGTGAATACCGCCTGGGCGACATGGACCTCGGCCGGACCTGGGGCTCATTCGACGGGAGGACGGTGGTGGGGACACTGCGGTCGTTCCCGACCTCCTTCACCGTGCCGGGCCCGAGCGAGGTGCCCTCGGCCGCCCTCACCAACGTCACCGTGTCCCCCACCCATCGGCGCCGTGGGCTCCTGACCCAGATGATCACGGGCGACCTGCGGGCGTCGGCCGAACGGGGCGAGCCGCTGGGCATTCTCATCGCCTCCGAGTACCCCATCTACGGCCAGTTCGGCTACGGCGCCGCCATTGACGCCGCCACCTACAGGGTCGACACGGTGACAGCGCGCTTTCTTCGACCCGGTGTCGGCAACGTCGAGCTCGTCGATCTCGCCACTCTGCGCCTCGAGGCCCCGCCCGTCTACGAGCGTGTCCGTGTCTCGCAGCCCGGCTCCATCGAACGCAACGGACGGTGGTGGGACGGGACCCTCCAGCAGGTGGAGGTTCCTGGCGCCACCCCGACGAAGGGCTACCAGGCGATCTACCGCGCTCCGAACGGGGAGGTGGATGGCTATGTGCGCTACACGGCGGCCCAGGAGTGGGACCACATGCGCCCGAAGGGCACGCTCTCCATTAACGAGCTCGTCGCCACCACGCCCGACGCCTATCTCCGGCTGTGGCGTTACTGCTGCGAGGTCGACCTGATCACCCGGGTGCACGCGGGAGACAGGTCCGTGCACGAACCTCTGGTCTGGCTCCTGCGCGACGGCCGGTCGCTGCGCCAGATGGGCCGGTTCGACTTCATCTGGGTCCGCGTCCTCGACGTCGCCGCCGCCCTGTCGGCCCGCCGTTACCCGACCGAGGGACGGCTGGTGGTCGAGGTTGTCGATCCCCTGGGGATCGCCGGGGGTCGCTTCGCCCTCGAAGGAGGTCCGACGGGGGCCACCTGCTCCCCCACCGACGCCACGGCTCAGTTGACCTTGCCCGTCGATTCCCTCGGATCGCTGTACATGGGCGGGATGTCGGTGCTGGCCCTGGCCGGCGCCGGCCGCATCGACGAGCACTCGAGTGGTGCGCTCGAACGAGCCGAGGCCATGTTCCGCTCGGGGATCACCCCGTGGTGTTCGACCTGGTTCTGATGGCCCCGCAGGACGACCTGGAGCGAACGGACCGCCCTCACGGGTGAGGACAATGCACCGCCGGCGGTAGTTCTGTGGACGACGTCAGTTCATGAAACGAGCCACGCTGAAGGGGACCAGTTCGTCTGGAACCGGCGCTCCCAGTAGGCAGCGCGCCACCAGCGCCGCGCTGTAGGGGCCGAGCAGGAGCCCCTCCGTGCCGTGGCCGGTTGCCAGGTGGACGTTGTCCCACCCCGGCACGGGGCCGAGCACCGGTAGATCGTCGCCCGAGACCGGCCGAAGGCCGACCCGGAGATCCACCACCGTGGCCCCGGCCAGCCCCGGTGCGATGGCCAAGCAGGAGCGGAGGAGCTCTTCAAGCCCCGCCACCGTCGATCTGGTGTCGAAGCTGGCGTCAGGCTCGTAGGTACCGCCGCACACCACCCTGCCGCCGGGCCAGGCCACGAGATAGTGGTTGAGCACAGGCGAGACGATGGGCCAGTGGCCGCTGTCGACGGCGCCACCTGGCGCGGTCTCGGGGAGCTGCATGTGGACGATCTGTCCCTTGACCGGCACGACCGGGATCGGGACACCGAGCTGTTGCCCGAACGTCTGTGACCATGCGCCGCCGGCGAGAGCCACAGACCCGCACGAGACCACTCCGGCGGCGGTGTCGATCGCGACGGCGCCACCACCTTCGACACGTAGTCCCGTGGCCGTGGCCTGGAGCCGGCGCAGGCCGTGCTGTTCGGCTCCATGGAGCACCGCGGCAGTCATCAGCCGACCGTCGACGCGGCCCGCCGCCGGATTGTGCAGAGCACGCCGGACGTTCCCGAGAGGGGGGAAGAGCGCCTGCGCCTCCGCCGGCGTCACCTCGACCAGGGTGTCCGGTGAGCGACGGAGAGCGAGGTCGGCACGGGTAGCGAACCAGTCGTCCTCCCCGGGGTCGACGGCCACCAGGAGAAGGCCGCACTCGTCGAAGCCGGTCTCATCGGCACCATCGTCGGCCAGCCGGCGCATAAGGGTGCGGTAGTGAATGGCGGCCGCACATCCGAAGGAGAACCATCCTTCGTCGGGGTTCCACGTGGTTTCGGGCGAGAGGATGCCGGCCCCGGCGTCGGTGGCCCGGCCCGGGTGGTGTCCGTCGACGAGGAGCACATCGACGCCTTGGGTCACGAGCTCGTAGGCCAGCGCCGCACCCACCAGACCACCACCGACGACGGCGACGTCACACGTGTGTTCGCTCACGAGCAGGCCACCGATGGCACCGGCGTCAAGTGAAATCGTCGCCGATGTCGACGGCCACGTTGGTGGCGGCCGATCGGTAGGCCGCCTCGACCAGCCGATGGGCCCGCAGGGCGGCGTCGAAGCCCGGTACCGCCGGCTCGCCTTGACGCACCGATCGCACCCAGTTGCGGTCGGCCGGATAGGTGTAGAAGACGAAGTCCCGTCGGTTGATGCCGGCGGCGGCGAAGTGCTCGTCGCGCAGGACACACAGATCGAGACGGAGAGCCTCGGTATCGGGCTGCTGGACGAGATAGCCGTCTTCGGCGGCCCCGACGATGAAGTCGGTGGTGGCCTCGACGGCCCCCCGCTCGAAGAAGACCTCGAACCGGCGCTCCTCGCGTCCGCGGACCCCGTTGAAGATGGTGAGGATGGTGCCGACGACACCTGACTCGTGCTCGACGGTCACCGCGGCGACATCCTCGACGTCATACCCGAAGACGGCGCGACTGCGAGCGTAGACCCGCACCGCCGGCCCGAAGAGCCAGGACACGATGTCGGCGCTGTGGATCGAGTGCTCGAGGAGCGCTCCGCCTCCCGCCTGCGCCCGGTCCGATCGCCAGGAGCTGTGGCCGGGCACCACGTCACCGGTCGGCCAGTACTGGTCGTCGCGCAACATGTAGCCCATGGGCCGGCCGAGCTCCCCGCTTTCGACCGTCCGTCGCAGCCGGTTCATGATCGGATGGAACCGCGAGTGGAATCCGACCTGCGCCGTCAACCCCGACGCCGTGACGGCATCACACATGATCCGTACGTCGTCGAATGTGGGTGCCAGCGGCTTCTCGCAGAACAGAGGTTTTCCCGCCGCCAACGTCGACTGCACGAGGTCCAGGTGGGTGGCCGTGGGTGAGGTGATCATGACGGCCTCGACAGCGGGGTCGGAGATCACATCGAGCGGGTCGTCGCTCATGCGCCCGAAGGGGCAGTTCCGTTGGACGGCTTCCCGCGCCTCGCCCGACGGATCGGCCGCCGCCACGGCCACGATCTCTCCGTCCTCGGCCAGCTTGCGTAGTCCGTCGGCGTGGACCTGGCCGATCATCCCGCATCCCACGAGCCCGATCGCCAGCTGTTCGTTCGCCACCGTCACCGTCCCCCGTCGTTCACCGTCGGCCCCGTCGCCCGTCGTTGGCGAATGTCTACTCGCGGGGCCCAGCTTCTCGGGAGTCTCAGGTCCGCGGGGCTGACATCCGTTGCACCTGAGCGCTGATCGACGCCCTGGTCTGGGCCGAGGACCACAGGGCACGAACCTCCGGATCGACGACCGGTGCGTCGGTGGCGATGCGCTCGACCACCGGCCGGCGCAGCTGCGCCTTGGCCAGGCGAAAAGCAGCGGGGGCCACGGCGCCCAGGCCGCCGGCCACCTCCAGGGCCCGGTCGAGCAGGCTGTCGGCAAGGACGATCTCGTGGGCCAGCCCGACAGAAGGAGCCTCGTCCGATCCGTAGAGCTTCCCGGTGAGCACCACTTCTTCTGTCTTGTCACCGCAGGCCCAACGCAGGATCTCGAGCGCCGACACCGGGAACGGCACCCCGACGAGGAGCTCGGAGGCGCCGATGCGCCCCCCGTCGACCAGGATCCGTCGGTCGCAGGCACACGCCAGGACGCACCCTCCGGCCACGGCGGCGCCGTTCACGGCGGCCACGACCGGCAGCGGGTACGAGAACAAGCGGGCGAAAGCCGAGATCAGCAGGGGAATGAACCGCTCGAGGTAGTCGGCGCCGCCGTCGAGCACCTGTTGCAGGTCCACGCCGGCGCAGAAGACACGGCCCGTCGCAGTGAGGACGACGGCACGGGCGTCAGATTCCTCCACGGCCTCGAGGGCACCGATGAACTCCCCCAGGAGCTCGACATCGAGGGCATGCACCTTGCCGTGGTCCAGTCGTATGACTGCCACCGGGCCCTGGCGTTCGACATCGATCACACCGGTCCGCCAGACGTCGCCATACCGGTCAGGCTACAAAGAGCCGGTGCGGGGCGGGAAACTGACCCGGTCGGGGCGCCGAAGCTCGGCCGCATGGAGCAACAGCAGACCGGCGGCCCCGCCGGACCGGGACTCAGCCGACCCGGGCCGAACGCACGGCGTCGACAAGCGAGAGCAGAGCGCGGACGTCGAAGGGCTTGGTGAGGAACCCGACAACACCCCGGCCCAGAAGCTGGCGCACCTCGTGGGCGGCGGCGTCGCTGCCCACCACGGCCACGGGGATGGCCGCCGTGACCGGGTCCTCACCGAGGCGGTCGAGAACCTCGGTCCCGTGCATGTCCGGAAGATGCAGGTCCACCAGGATCAGATCGGGCATGTGTTCCCGGGCCAGGTCGATACCGAGCCCACCTTGCAAGGCGGCGAGGAGCTCGACACCCGGTCGCCGCGACAGCACGCGTTCGACCAGGTCGAGATTGGACACGTCCCCGTCCATGAGCAGAACCCGGAAGACGCCACCGACATCGGCACCGGGGACAGCCTCGGTCCACCCGAGGGCCAGGGCGGCGTCGGGAATTACCTCCGGTGACCCGGTGGCGCCGGCCAGGTCGACGAAGAACGAGCTGCCGACACCGGGGACGGACTCGAACCCGATCCGTCCCCCCATGCGCTGTACCAGGTGCTGGGAGAGCGCCAGGCCCACCCCGGTCCCTTCGACGCCGGTCTGTTCGGCCCCCAGGCGATCGAAGGGCGTGAAGACCCGGTCGCCGTCCTCGGGGCGTATGCCGCGCCCGGTGTCGGCCACGACCAGCCGTACCCTTCCCGGTGCGCTGTCGTAACACACCACGTCCACCCGACCGCCGGGCCGGTTGTACTTCACGGCGTTGGACAAGAGGTTGAGAAGAACCTGCAGCAGGCGCTGGCGGTCGGCATTGAGGGCGACCCTGCTGTGGGGGTCGATGCCGACTCGCACCGAAACCCCGGCGCTGTCGGCCATGAGCCGGGTCAGCTCCACGGCGTCGTTCACGATGTCCGGGACCGGCACCGCCGTCATCATCAGTTCGAGGTGGCCTGACTCGATCCGGGCGATGTCGAGGACCTCGTCGATGAGATCGAGCAGATGACGGCCGGCTCTCAGGATGTGGGTGACGGCTTCGGACTGCTCGTCGGGGAGCTCGTCCATTTGCAGGAGCTGGGCGAACCCCAGAATCGAATTGAGCGGCGTCCGGAGCTCGTGACTCATACGTGACAGGAACTCGCTCTTGGTGCGGCTGGCCCGCTCGGCTGCTTCCCGGGCATCGCGCAAGCGCTGTTCGGACGTGATCCTGGCCGTCATGTCGCGCGACACGATCACGGCCCCGGCGAAAGCGCCGGTGTGGTCGTGGAGGGCCTGACCACGCGAGTCGAGGGTCACCCAGTGGCCGTCGGTGTGCTCGACCCGAGACCGCACCTGGATGGTGGACTCCGTTCCGGCCACCATGCGGGAGAAGGCGCCGACCACATCCTCGAGATCGTCAGGGTGGACCCGCGCCACCAGATCGGGCTCGGCGACACCCCCGTAGTGCTGTCCGAGGACACCCTGGTCGGCCGCGCTCACATGCCGGACCGTCCCGGTCCGATCGAGGAGAGTGATGATGTCGGGGCTGGCCTGGAGCACGGTGGCCAGCAGTCGCTCCCGGCCTGCCAAGGTCCTCTCGGCCTCGGTCCTTGCCGTTATGTCGGTGGCGATACCCCCCATGGCGTAGGGCGATCCGTCCTCGTCGAGCAGGAGGAACCGTGCCACTCTGAAATCACGCGCCCCCACTCTGGTGTGCATACGGTCATCGGAGACCCGGACAGCGCCCGTCTCCAGGAGTATCCGTTCATGGTCGGCGATCTCGGCGGCATCCGAGGGCCAGGTCTCCTCGGCGGTGGCGCCGACAACGTCCTCCGCCGGGATCCCGGTGACCCGCGACCACTGCCGGTTGACGATCAGGTATCGACCATGGAGGTCCTTCACGTAGATGGACGACGGCGAATACTCGAGAATGGCCCGCAGGCGAGCCTCGTCGTCGCGCAGGATCTCATCGGTCTCCCGGTAATCGGTGACGTCGCGCGCGGCGCTGTAGACGAGCCCGCGGGTGGTGTCGGCCCGCACCGTCCACTCGAGCGACCGCCAGGCCCCGTCCTTGCACCGCGAGCGCGCCTCCACCCCCGAGATCTCGGCCCCCGACATCAACGTCACCCGGGCCGCCTCGACCACGGCCATGTCGTCGGGATGTNNACGCCGATGTTCATACCCACAAGTTCGCCGGCACCGTAACAGAGCACCCGTGTCATCGACTCGTTGCACCACACGATCGTGCCCTCGAGGTCGAGCATGCATAGGATCTGTGTCGAGAGCTCGACCAGTGACGTCATATTCCTGGCGCTCGCTACACCATGCACCTGAGGACTCCGGGCTGTCATCACGCGCCTTCCCCCGGGTCGGGAGTGACCGATTCGATCACACGCAGNNTGGTCAGAAAGGCGGCCACCCGGCCGGCATGGAGCCGCTCCATCCGCTCGGCGGTGGCGTCGGCGCTGACCACGACCACCGGTATCTCGGTGGTCAGGGGATCGGCCTGCAGTCGATCGAGAACGTCGATCCCCGACATGTCGGGAAGGTGAAGGTCGAGCAGGATCACATCCGGCTGGTGCCGACGAGCCAGATCGAGGGCCAGTCCACCCAACGTGGCCGCGACGAGCTCGACCTCCTGATGACGCGCCAGGATCTGTTCGACGAGTGCCAGGTTGTCGAGATTGTCCTCGACATGGAGGATCCGGAGGGCGCCACGCAGGGTCGGTTCCTCCGCTCGGGCGGGGACGAGGGCCTCGAACTCGTCGGGAGCTGCGGTGAGCGGCAGGAGAACGGAGAAGGTGGACCCGACGGCCACGGTCGACTGCACGGCGATCTCCCCGCCCATGCGCTCGACGAGATGTTTCGACAACGTGAGACCGATCCCCGTGCCCTCGGTACCGCTCAACTCGGCGCCGAGTCGGTCGAAGGGTTCGAACACGCGATCGATGTCCTCCGGGCGGATCCCCGGACCGGTGTCGGTGACGGAGATTCTGGCCCGGCCGTCATCGGTGCGTGACATCGAGACGTCGACCCGGCCCGTCCGGGTGTTGTACTTCGTGGCATTCGAAAGCAGGTTGAGCAGAACCTGGAGCAGACGTTGGCGATCGGCCAGGACATAGGTGCCCGGGACACACGAACCGGCATCGACCGACAGCCGGACATCATGGTGTTCGGCCAGGGGACGGGCCAGGTCCACGGCGTCGCCGAGCACGTCCAGCACGAGGACCGGCTCGACCGACAGGTCGAGGTGACCGGACTCGATGCGGGCGATGTCCAGAACCTCGTCGATCAGGTTCAGCAGATGCTTCCCGGCTCGCAGGATGTGGCCGACCGCCTGCTCGTGCTGATCCGACAGATCGTCCATGTCGAGCAGTTGGGCAAAACCCAGGACCGAGTTGAGCGGCGTCCGCAATTCATGGCTCATGCGCGACAGGAACTCGCTCTTGGCCAGGCTGGCGCGCTCGGCCACCCCCACCGCGGTGAGCAGCTCCGCTTCGAAGACGAGGTCCTCGGTGACGTCTCGTGACATCACCAGAGCCCCGACGGCACGCCCGTCCTCCCCCACGATCGACTGCCCACGCGAATCGACAGTGACCCAGTGACCCTTGGCGTGACGCACCCGGTAACGCAGGTCGAGGCTCGTGCTCTCGAGAGTGAGGAGTCGGGCGTATTCCCGGTAGATGGTGGGAAGGTCGTCGGGGTGCACGAGGGCCTCGAGCTCGTCGTGCACCGGATCGTCGATGTCGTACCCGAGGATCCGGGCCGACGCCTGGCTCACCTCACGGACCTGTCCGGCGTGATCCAGGATGGTGACGATGTCGGGCGAGGCCTGCACGATGGTCTCGAGAAGACGCTGGCGTTCGGCCGACGCGCTCTCGACCCTCGTCCGATCGGTGATGTCGGTGGCGATGCCGGCCATCCCCACGATCCGACCGTCGACGTCGCGCAGTGAGAACCGGACGGTCATCATCGTGTGGGGCCCGTCGGGCAGCTGGATCACGTCATCGCGCGTCAGTGGCTCGCTGCCTCGAAGGACGTCGCTGTCGTTGTCCTCGGGCGGGTCGGTGTATCCGGGCCAGATCTCCGACGCCGTGCGGCCCAAGACGTCCTCACGTCGAAGGCCCAGAGGTTCGAGGAAGGCCTCATTGGCGAGAACGTAGCGGTCCTGGAGGTCCTTCACGAAGATGCCCGACGGCGAGTGGTCCACGATGGCCTGCAGGCGGGACCGGCCCGAGCGCACCGCCCCCCGTGCCAGGTGACGGTCGGTGACGTCCCGGGCCGCCCCGTAGACACTGCCGGCGTCGGGCGAAAGGCAGGCCGTCCACTCGAACCACCTCCACGTCCCGTCCTTGCGACGCCACCGGGACTCCGCGCCCGATGCCGCAGACGCCGTCGCTCCGGTGCGGAACATCGCTTCGGTGGAGACCAGGTCGTCGGGATGGACGAGTTGGTCGAGTGGCACCTGTCGGAGTTCGTCCTCGGTGTAACCGAGGGTCGTGGCGGTGGCGGCATTGGCCCAGACCAGCGCGCCGCTCGGACCGAACTCACCGAACAGCTCGGTGGAGAGGCTCAGGAAGGCAACGACGTCCGCGTCGGACAACTCCACCGGTACGGAGGAGGACTGCTGCCCTGCATGTACTTCGTGGCCCAACCGAATCGTCCTCGCGCTCCTGCGCACCCGCCCGGCGCCTGTCCCCGGTATCGGCATTTGTTGGGTCGGTGTTGAGCCGAGAACCACCGGAAGTGACGGAATCCTTGAGGGTGACCCGAAGGTCCGTCCGACGACCACGGGGGGTGATGGGAGACGGCCGGGAGGCCCGGCCGGGACGGGGTTGGTCAGGACCCCGGGCCACCGGCCGGACCCGCTAGCAGGGGCGACGGGCCTTAGGGGAGGCGACCGTGACCGGCTCACCGAGGCCGTCGGTGCCGCCAGGCTCAGGAGGGGCTGGAACCGCCGGGTTCGGAGGGGCCCTCGTCCAGGCCGAGGCGCCGGGCATCGGCCCGGACCTGTTCCAGTGCTTCGGGCGAGTCGGAATTCTCGGCCACGATCTTCATGAACTTCTGCGGTACCAGCTCGATGAAGATGCCCTCGGCCTCGGCCGTGAGGACCTCGCCGTGGTAGATGGCCCCGGTGGTGTAGATCTTGCGCCCGTCCCGGCTCACGAACCGGGCCTCGAGGCGCAGAGGGGTGAGCAGCGGGGTGGGCTTGCGGTAACGGATGGTCAGCGTGCCGGTCATGCCGGGGCTCCCGGCCAGGATGTTGGCGGCACCCAACATCTCGTCGAAGACCATGGCGATCACGCCACCGTGGACACAGGTCGGCGGTCCTTCGTACTGATAGTCGAACCAGGCGGAACCGATCAGGCCGCCGTCCAGGGCCTCGACCACCACCGGCGGCGCCACCGGATTGGCGAATCCGATCACGGGACTGGTGGGAAAGAAATCCTGAGGCTCTCGGGTGGGGTCGGGCTGGGCCCGGGGGCGGCGACCGGGAGCGGCGGCGGCCTCCAACCTGCCGGCCACTTCGGCCAGGTCGGCGGCGGCGGCGGCGATGTCGGCATCGGTGAGGGGCAGGCCCACCATGGCCGAGGTGATCCGGCGCACCGCGGCGGCGAGTTCGAAACGAGGGTCGTCGCCGGACAGGGCCAAGGCGTCATGGGGGCCGCGGGCGGCCACCTCGCCGGAGGAGATCCCGAAATCGGAGACCCCGGGATCGCCCTCGGGCGTCATCGGCGCTTGTACTCGGGAACTCGCTTCTGGGCGAAGGCCTTCTGTCCCTCGGCCGCGTCCTCGGTGGCGAAGATGGGCCAGCCGATCTCGAGCTCCACGGCCAGTCCGTCAATCTCGGAAAGCCCCTCGGTCTCGCGCACCGACCGCAGGATGGCCTCGACGGCCAGAGGTCCGTTGGCCGCGATGACCTCGGCGATCTTCAAGGCTTCGGTCAGGGCTTCGCCGTCAGGGACGACGCGGCCGATCAACCCGATGCGCAGCGCCTCGTCGGCGCTCACCTCGCGGGCGGTGAGCAGAAGGTCCATGGCCACCGTGTAAGGGATCTGACGGCGCAGACGCACGGTGGAGCCGCCCAGGGGGAAGAGTCCGCGGCGCGCCTCGAAGACCCCGAACTTCGCTCCGGCACNNAGCGGCCACCCGGATGTCGGTGGCCTGGAGGATCTCGGTCCCTCCGGCGACCGCCCAACCCTCGACGGCGGCGATGAGTGGCTTGCGGAGCTGGTAGTGGCGTAGCAGCGCTTTCCAGTGCAGATCGGGGTCGGCTTCGCGGCGGTCCTGGTACTTCTCGGCCTCCGGGCTCGACATCGACTTCAGGTCCATGCCCGAACAGAAGGTGCCGCCGGCGCCGGTGAGGANNGATGTCGTCGTTGCTGTCGATCTCGGTCCAGGCATCGACCATGCCGACGAGCATCGCCATGCTGAGGGCGTTCTTCGCCTCGGGACGATTCATCGTCACGACCGCTGTCGCCCCCTGACGTTCGAACGTCAGGTTCTCGGTACCGATCAACTGAACTTCCTCCCCTTGCCGGTAGTGCGCTGCCCGCGTTGGCAGTGCCGTGTCGCCTGTGCCGGTGTTGGCAGGCCGGTGTCGGCAGGCCGGTGTCGGCTATGCCGGCCCGAGGCTACAGGCGCTCGATGATGGTGCCCGTGGCCAGAGCGCCACCGCAGCACATGGCCACGAGGGCCAGGTTGGCGTCGCGACGCTCGAGCTCGTG
>PKWD01000359.1 GCA_003131945.1 Acidimicrobiaceae bacterium | reverse complement strand
GTCTGGCTCGTGGGCTTCGGAACCGGCGGGGCGCTGGCTCTGTGCCTGGCCGCCGGCGATCAACGGGTCAGGGGAGTGGCCTGCTTCGGATCGCCGGCCACTTTCGCCGACTGGGCTCAGGATGTCGACGGGATGCTCGAGTTCTCACGCCGGGTCGGAGTGATACGGACAGCGGGGTACCCCCCGGACACCGTCGCCTGGGCCGACGGCTTCACCGCGCTGCGTCCCGACGAGGCCTGTGCCGCTCTGACGCCGCGTCCGGTCCTGATCGTCCACGGCGTCGAGGACGACGAGGTGCCGTTGTCCGATGCCCGGATCCTGGCTGACGCCGTGGGCGGGAGCGCCGAATTGCGGGTGATCGGCGGTGCCGGTCATCGCCTGCGGGCCGACCCCCGGGCCATGGCCCTGCTGGTCGGTTGGCTGGAGCGCCAGAGCCCCTGATCGGGTCAGACGTCGGCCACCGAGGCGTCGATCGAATGGCGCAATTGTCGGGCCGATGTCCGGGGGTCATCGGCCTCGGTGAGGTAACGGACGACCACGAAACACCGGGCCCCGGCGGCGGCGAGGTGGGGGATGGTTGCCGGTGTGACGCCTCCCGTGATGAACACCGGTCTCCGGGCCCGCTCGACGGCATAGGTGACGTAGCCGATTCCCGTACCGGGTCGTCCGATCTTCGTCGGCGTCGCTTCGACGGGTCCGGCCGAGACGTAGTCGACCGGCTCGGAGACGCTGGCATCGAGCTCGGCCCGGGCATGGGTGGAGAGCCCCACCACGGCGTCAGGCCCGAGGATCCGGCGGGCGAGGGCGGGGGAGGCGTCGTCCTGGCCGACATGGACACCGTCGGCACCGACCTCGAGGGCGAGATCGGGACGGTCGTTCACAATGAAGGGCACGCCGTGATCGGCGCAGACGCGCGCGGCGAGGGTTGCCCGGGCGACAATGCCGCGGGCGTCGAGGTGCTTGTCGCGCAGTTGGACGATGTCCACTCCGCCCTCGATGCAGGCGGTGAGAAAGGAGTCGAGGTCGGTTCGGTCCGGGGTGCAGAGATAAAGGCTCCGCCCGGCCAGCGCCCGATCCGGGCGTGACGCGATCGGCGGGCCTGTCAACGCTCGCCGGCGCTCGCCGACGCTGTTTTCTGGGCCGGTCCCGCTTTCTTGACGGCAGCTTTCGGGGCTGCTGTCTTCTTCGCCGGCCGTCCTTTCTTGGACGCCGGCGTCTTGGCCGCCGCGGCCGCCTTGGCCTTGGCCTTCATGTCCTGCTTGAAGGCGCGGACCCGGTCGAGAGAGGCGGCGTCGGTGATGTCGGCCACGGAGCGGAAGGTCTCGGGATCGCCGTACGGGGTGGAGACCTCCTGCCAGCCGGCGGCCCGTACTCCGAGTTGCTTGCCGAGGAGGGCGACGAAGATCTTCGCCTTCTGGTCGCCGAATCCGGGGAGCTGGCGGACACGGGTCAGCAGTTCGGTGCCGGACCCGGCTCTCTTCCAGACGTTGTCGGCCTTGCCGCCGTAGTTGTCGACGAGCATGCGGCACAGCTCCTGCACCCGGGTCGCCATCGATCCCGGATAGCGGTGCAGCGCCGGCCGGGCCGAGAAGGCGGCGGCGAGGGCCTCGGGGTCCATCGAGGCGATCTCTTGGGCGTCGAGATCGCGGCCGAGTCGGCGCCGGAGCTCGGCCGGCCCGGCGAAGGCCCACTCCAAGGGGATCTGCTGGTCGAGGACCATCCCGATCAGGAGGGCCAGGGGATCTTTGGACAGGAGTTTGTCGGCCTCCGGATTGCCTGACAGTCGAAGGGTGGTCATGCGAAGAACTGTAGATGGCGGCGACCGCCGCGAGGATCGGGACCAAGCTGATCCCGGGCTGCTCCGGCTCGGTACGCTTCATCGGTGACCGACGAACGTCAACACCAGTTTCGATTCTGGCCCGAGGGTTATCAGGCTCTCCAGAGTGTGCACGAGACCGTGAAGAGCTCGGGCATCGATCCGGTCCTGCTCGAGCTGATCAAGATGCGGGCCTCGCAGATCAACGGCTGTGCCTTCTGCATCGACATGCACAGCCAGGATGCCCGGGCCGCCGGTGAGAGCGAGCAACGACTTTACGCTTTGAGCGCCTGGCGGGAGACGCCCTTCTTCTCCGACGGCGAGCGTGCCGCTCTGGCTCTCACCGAAGCCGTCACCCTTCTGGCGCAGACCGAGATCCCGAGGTCGGTCATCGACGATGCCGCCGCTGTCTTCGCGCCGGAGTCACTGACCGAGATCGTCTACGCCATCATCGAGATCAACGCCTGGAACAGGCTGGCCGTCACCACCGGAGTGCCGGCGCCCGGGAGTTACACGGCCCAGGGATCGGAGGCGTCGGGATCGATGCCGTAGGTGGCGATGGCCTCGGCCACCTCGTCGGTCTTGGCGTCGCCCTCCTGGGCCAGCGCGGCCAGGACGGCCACGACGATGTGGGCGGCGTCGACTTCGAAGAACCGTCGCAGGGCGGCCCGGGTATCGGAACGGCCGAAGCCGTCGGTCCCGAGAGAGGTGAAGGGCCGGCCCACCCATCGAGAGACCTGGTCCGGTACGGCCCGCAGGTAGTCGGTGACCGCCACGACGGGGCCGACCCCGCCGGCCATTGACTCGGTCACGAACGGCGTCCGGGCCCTTTCGCCCGGGTGGAGCCGGTTGGCCCGCTCGGCCGACAGCGCGTCGTTTCGGAGTTCGGTGTAGGAGGTCACCGACCAGACGTCGGCCGAGACCGACCAGTCGCGGGCCAGGATGTCACGGGCCTCCATGGCGGCGCGCCACATCGGTCCCGAGAAGAGCAGTGTGGCCCGGCGGCGACCGATCTCTCCCTGTCCCGACCCGGTCCCGACACGTCCGGCACCGGGACCGATACCGGTGTCGGCTTCGGGGCCGCCGGCCCCTGAGCCCGGCGATGGAGCCGTCGGGGCGGCCGCGGGGTCGCCCAGCCCGAGGGCGGCCAGACCGGAACCGGGGGGGTCGCTGGAGACGTCGGCGGGGCCGGCGAAGCGGTAGATGCCGCGCAGGATGCCGGCCCGGACCGTCGCACCGGCCTCGCCGGAGGGGAGGGGGGGCATGACGTAGTTCTCGTTGTAGAGGGTGAGGTACCAGAAGCGGTCCTCGGGCTCGGGGCCGAGGGTGCGGGTGACGGCCTCCTGCATGATGACGGCGATCTCGTAGGCGAAGGCGGGGTCGTAGATACGGGCGGCGGGGTTGACCGAGGCGAGGAGGGGGGAGTGGCCGTCGTCGTGCTGGAGGCCCTCGCCCTGGAGGGTCGTCCGGCCGGCCGTGCAACCGGCCAGGATCCCCCGGCCGCGGATGTCGCCGAGGAGCCACATGAGGTCGCCGGTGCGTTGGAAGCCGAACATGGAATAGAAGAGGTAGATCGGGAGCATCGGCTGGCCCCAGGTGGCGTAGGCCGTGGAGAGGGCGATGAACGATGCCATCGAACCGGCCTCGGTGATGCCTTCTTCCAAGACCTGACCCTTCTTGTCCTCGGCGTAGCGGAGGATGAGGTCGGAGTCGACCGGGGTGTAGAGCTGGCCCTCGGGCGCGTAGATCTTGGTCTCGGCGATGAGGGGCTCGAGGCCGAAGGTCCGGGCCTCGTCGGGGACGATCGGGGCCACCAGCCGTCCGATGGCCGGGTCGCGGACGAGGTTCCGGAGCAGCCGGGCGAAGGCCATGGTGGTCGAGACCGGCTGGGTGCCGGAGCCGGCGGTCAGGTCGGAGAAGACGGTCGGCTGGGGCGGCTGGGCGGGACGGGGCCTCACCACCCGCGAGGGCAGGGGACCGGCGAGGACCTGGCGGCGCGCCGTGAGGTACTCGTGGGCGGCCGACCCGACGGGAGGCCGGTAGTAGGGAGGCTGGTCGGCGTCGAGGGCCTCGTCGGGGATCTCCTCCTGGAGATAGAGCCGGTCCCGCAGGACCAGGAGTTGGGCCTTCGTCATCTTCTTGATCTGGTGGGTGGCGTTGCGGGCTTCGATNNCCAGCAGTTTCTTCTGCTGGTGGGCGATGTTCATGCCTTCGCCGGCCGAACCCATCCCGTAGCCTTTGATCGTCTTGGCCAGGATGACGGTCGGTTGGCCGGGGTTCGTCTGGTTGGTCTGGTCGGTGGCCAGCTTGTAGGCGGCGTAGAGCTTCCGGTAGTCGTGGCCGCCCCGGGGGAGAGCCTGGATCTCGGCGTCGGAGAGGTGCTCGACGATCCGGCGGAGACGGGGATCGGGACCGAAGAAGTGCTCCCGGGCATAGGCGCCAGACTCGGTGGCGTACTTCTGGAACTGGCCGTCGGGGGTGGTGTTCATCTTGTCGAGAAGGACGCCGTCGATGTCACGGGCCAGCAGCTCGTCCCACTTCGAGCCCCAGACGACCTTGATCACGTTCCAGCCGGCGCCCCGGAAGGTGGCCTCGGCCTCCTGGATGATCTTCCCGTTGCCCCGGACGGGTCCGTCGAGGCGCTGCAGGTTGCAGTTGACGACGAAGGTCAGGTTGTCGAGATGCTCGCGACCGGCGACCGAGAGGGCACCGGTCGAGTCGACCTCGTCGAGCTCACCGTCACCGACGAAACACCAGACCCGCGAGGCCGACGTATCGGCGATCTCCCGGTGCAGGAGATAGCGGTTCACATGGGCCTGGTAGATGGCGGTCAAGGGACCGAGTCCCATGGAGACGGTCGGGTACTCCCAGAAGTCGGGAAGGAGACGCGGGTGGGGGTAGCTCGGCAGGCCGGCGCCGGATACCTCCTGGCGGAAGTGGTCGAGCTGGTCCTCGGAGAGCCGTCCCTCGACATAGGCCCGGCCGTAGATCCCCGGAGAGGCGTGGCCCTGGAAGAAGACCATGTCGCCGAAGCCGCCGTCGGACTTGCCCCGGAAGAAGTGGTTGAAGCC
>PKWD01000275.1 GCA_003131945.1 Acidimicrobiaceae bacterium | reverse complement strand
CTTCTGCGCCGGCGCCGACCTCCGGGACGGGGCCGGAGCGACCGGTGAGTTCTCCGGCAGCTTCTGGGAGAAGCCGACGGTGAACTCGTTCGAGAGTGGGTGGGAGATCTACAAGCCGGTCATCGCCGCCGTNNCCGTCCTCGACTGCGAGAAGCCGGTCATCGCCGCCGTGAACGGTCACTGCCTCGGCTACGGGCTCACTCTGGTGACGTGGTGCGACTTCGTCTTCGCCAGCGACCGGGCGCGCTTCGGCTACCCGGAAGCCGCCCTCGGGATGCCGGCCATGGTGGGCGCCATCCGTCTGCCCCAGAGGATCGGTTGGTCGAACGCCATGGAGCTGCTCATGACCGGTGAAGCGATCGACGCCGACAAAGCGCAGCAGATCGGACTCGTCTGGCGGGTCGTTGCCCACGACGACCTCATCACCGAGGCCGAGGCCCTGGCCGACCGACTGGTGAAGGGCGCGCCGCTGGCCCAGAGGGCCATGAAAGAGATGGCCATGCGCGCCCCCCACCTCTCCTCACCGGAAGCGATCCGGATGGGCGAAGCCATGCGCCTGGCCGCGGCATCGACGGCCGACGCCACCGAGGGAATGCGGGCCGCCGCCGATCGCCGTCCGCCGCGGTGGCAGGGGCGTTAGGTCGTCGGCAGGGACTCAGCTCGTCGGAAGAGACATGGCCCACTGGGTGGCTTCGTGGGCCATGGCCGGATGCACCCGCCAGCGGATGAGCTGGAGCTCCACGGCGTGGCGGTCGGCCCCGATGTCGAGGAGCTTGAGGGCGAGCCGGCGCGAGCGGTTGCGGGCCTCGTCGAGAACTCCACTGCGGATCTGTGACGCCGACCATTCGGTGTGGAGCTGCCGAAGCGACGGTGGCAGCCGGTCGAGATTTCGCAGGGTGAGCGGCGGGATCCGCCTCCNNAGGAGACACAGCGGGAGAGGGCTCGTTGAAAAGGGGAGTGCCGCCCTTCGCGACCTCCGAGGCCGAGGCCCCGGGCCGTGTCGTCGAGGTCTAGGTCGAAGCCGTCGGGCTCTTCGTCGAAGCGGGCCACCATCCGACGGAGAAGCCAGGTGGAGGTAGGGCCGATGATGGGCAGCCAGAACTGCTCGACATACCAGGAGCGGGGATCGTGGCCCAGGGTGTCGATGACGGGATCGGNNAGTCGACACCGCGCCGGGGTAGGGCGGTGGGAGAGGCCGGACCGGAGGTGAACGTAGACATGGATGCGGACCCTTTTGATCGAGTGATGCGGTGAGCTGACAGATCCATCGTCGACTCTCGGCCTTGCTCGGAACCTTGCCCGTTCCCACGAGTCAAAGAATCCGGAGCTCGTGGGACGGCGTGGACCGCTCGCGACCTTTCAGAAACCGACGGATTATCGGGCCGCGGTGACGGCGAAGGTCAGCGGGCTGTAATAGCCGAGGAAGAGCCGTTGTATGACGCAGGTCGCCGTCACGACATACCGACCAGCGGTAAGACCGTCCGGTATCGAGAGGATGGCCGACCACTCCCGACCCGAGACGTACTGCTGGATGGAGTTCGCGCCGGCGATGGCCACAGTGCTCGGATACCGGGTCAGGTCGACCTCGGCCCAGTACCCAGAGGTCGTTCCTCCGGATGATCCCGAACCCACGGGACAGGGTCCGACGGAGTGGACCGTGAGTGTCGTCGTACCGACGATGGGGCCGGGACTCACGCGTAAGTGTCTGAACGTGTCCACCTGGGTCTTTATGGGTCGGTACGTGAAGACCTCATATTCGCTCGGCGTCGCCAGACATTCGGCTTCGACCGGAACCGAACCGATCAGCGAACTCTGGTCGACTGTCCCGGCAAAGCTCCACGAACCGTCGGCATCCGGCGAGGCGTCGCCGTAGTCGGTGTCAACGTGGTCGCCATGAGGGCAATCGGTCCCGGTGAGGTGAACCGGCTCGCCGATCATGAGGGTTTTGGGGCTCATTGAGAAACGAGCACCAGGCGGAGGGGACATGCTCACCCGGACGTGGGCCGTCGGATAGCTGAACACCATTGACCCGCCGCCCCTCGTGAAGCAGTACGCCCCGAAGTCCTGTCGTCCGACCGGATTGGTGATGCCGACGGTCTCGTCGACCTTCCAGGATCCGTCGCCGTTGGGAATGACTGGTGCCGTGAGCCCGGTGAGCACTTCATCGCGTCGGGGACAGTCTGTTCCTGAGAGCTGAACGGGCTGACCGACGAGGACGACTTTTGGCGTCGCCGTCAGACGAGCTCCGGGCGCAGTAGTGGCCACGGAAGCCGACGTCATCATGGACGCGTCGGGCGACGACGAGACTGACCGGACCGCGGCGCCCGCGGTGAGAACCAGCAGTATTGCCAATGGAGCCGAGGAACTCCACCGCCTGATCGGCACCTTTCCAGGCTACGTCCGCTCCTTGGGAGGAATGCGGCTGACGAGGCTCCCTCGGTTATGGCTCTCTTTCAATATTCGGCGGGCCGATAATGGGAAGCCAAAACTGCTCGACGGACCAGGACCGGGGATCGTGGCCGAGGGTGTCGATGACGGGATCGGTCCAAGCCACGATTTGCAGCGTGTGCGGACCCTCCGGCGCGGTGCCGACTTCGGGGGGGAGCGAGTCGACACCGCGCCGGGGTGGGGCGGTGGGGGAGGCTGGACTGGAACTGGGTACGGGCCCTCCTGTGCGAACGGCGAGATGATTGGACATGGGCATCGTCGCCGTTGGGCTTTGCCCGGTTCCTTGCCCGTCACCTCGCTCCGGCGGCGGCGCACGACATCTTCGTCACGGCCTGAGGTCGGGTCGAACGATGGACGGCGGTGCCGGGTGACCAACGGTCTCGAGCGGGGAGGCTCCGTTAAGGTCGGATCGTGACCGACCCCGGCCCGCCCGACCACGACCTACCGCTCTCTCTGCTCCCGCCTGAGGAGAAGGCTAAGCGGGCGGCCAGTTTCGGCCAGGTGGCCTCCCACTACGAGCGCTACCGTCCCGGACCACCGGCTGCCGCAGTGGACTGGATCATTCCGACTCATCTCAGCAGGGTCGTCGATCTCGGAGCGGGGACCGGCGCCTTGACCAGGCTCCTGATCGACCGGGCCGACGAGGTCGTGGCCGTCGAGCCGGACGACCGCATGCGGTCGGTGCTGGCCGACGAGCTCCCTGGCATCCGGGCGGTGAATGGCCGGGGCGAATCGATGCCCCTGCCCGACAGGTACGCCGACGCCGTGCTGGCGTCATCGTCATGGCACTGGGTGGATCCGGTCCCCGCCCTCCACGAGGTGGGCCGCGTCCTCGTACCCGGAGGAATCCTCGGCGCCCTGTGGTCCGGACCCGACCCTGAGGGTCCTTTCCTCGTCGAGGCCCGGGCCCTTCTCGCCGGTCGGGCGGAAGGCGGAGCCGATGCCGCCGTGAGCGATGGGGAGAACGACCCGGGCGGCTCGCAATTCGCCAGCCTCATCATGGGTGACGCCGACCGCCCGACGCCCAGCCTCGAGATCCCTCCCGGAGTCCCCTTCGATCAGCCCGATCACGAGGACTTCAGGTGGGACATCGCACTGAATGCCGACGAGCTGATCGGTCTGCTCGGTACCTTCAGCTGGATCATCACCATGCCGGAGGAGACGCGCCAGGGCGTGATGGCTGAGGCCCGCCGACTCCTTCGTGCGTTACTGGGCGTCGAGGGCGAGTCGACCGTCGATGTGGGCTTTCGCACGGAGGCCTGGCGGTCCCGACGGCACGACTGAGGTGCATCCGCTCGACCCCCTGTCGGCCGACGAGCTTCGGCGAGCGGTCTCCATCCTGCGGGCCGATCCCCGCATAGCGGAGACGGCCCGGTTCGCCGACGTCTATCACGACGAACCGGCCAAGGCGACGCTGATCGGCCCTAGAGCGGCTGACATCGACCGTCGCGTGTGTTTCCGTCTCGTCACCGGGCCCGAGTTGGCATGCACCGAGGCCCTCGTCTCATTGACCAGCGACCAAGTCCTGGCCGTCACCGAGGTGCCGGGGGTGTGTCCGACGATGCTCGTCGGAGAGAGTTGGTTGACGGCCGAGGCGGTGCGGGCCGACCGGCGCTGGCAGGAGGCGATGCGTCGCCGCGGCATCGAAGACTTCGCCACGGTCGAGGTGGATCCCTGGCCGGCCGGACGTTTCGGTCTGGCCGAAGAGGAAGGTCGGAGACTCGGTCGGGCCATCTCGTATCTCCGGGAGGAGCCGCAGGACAATCAGCACGCGCGGCCGATCGAAGGTGTTATCGCCCTCGTCGATCTCGGTCGCCAGGAAGTGCTCGAGGTCGTCGATCATGGCGCCGTTGCCGTTCCTGCCGGTCGCGGGCGCTACCACTCGGCCGACACCAGACCGTGGCGTGACGACCTCATGCCGATCGCCATCACCCAGCCCGAAGGTCCGAGCTTCACCATCGAGGGCAACCTGCTGCGCTGGCAGCGATGGTCGATGCGGGTCAGCCTCGAGCCGCACGAAGGGCTGGTCTTCCACACTGTGGGCTACGAGGACAAGGGTCGGATCAGGTCCATCCTGCACCGCGCCTCGATTACCGAGATGATCGTCCCCTACGGGCATCCCGGGCCCATGCACGGCTGGAAGAACGCTTTCGACGCCAGCGAGTGGGGCCTCGGGAAGATGGCCAACTCGTTGGCCGCCGACTGCGACTGCCTGGGAGAGATCCGTTATCTCGACGCGGCCATGGTCGGTGAGCGGGGCAATGTCTATGTCATCAAGAACGCCGTCTGCATCCACGAAGAAGACGTCGGGATCGGCTGGAAGCACGTCGACCTGGCCGCCGGCACCAGTGAGGTGCGCCGCGGCCGCCGTCTGGTGGTGAGCTCGATCACCACCGCCGGCAACTACGACTACGGGTTCTTCTGGTACTTCTACTTAGACGGCACCATCGAGATGGAGGTGAAGCTGACCGGGATCGTCACCACGATCGCCTTGGAACCCGGGGATGTCCCCGGACACGCCACCCGCATCACCGGCGAGCTGGCGGCGCCGCATCATCAACACCTCTTCTGCGCCCGACTCGACCTCGACGTGGAGGGTCCGTCCAACTCGGTCTACGAGATCGATGTCGAAGCCGAGGCGGCCGGACCCGACAATCCCTGGGGCAACGCCTTCGTCGCCCGGGCCACGGCTCTCGAACACGAGCAGGTGGCGAAGCGGGTCGTCGATCCCGCCCGCAGCCGGACCTGGAAGATCGTCAACCCGTCCGTGCTCAATGCGGCCGGCGATCCGGTCGCCTACAAGTTGGTGCCGGGGCCCACGCCCACCTTGCTGGCCCATCCCGATTCGAGCATCGGACGACGAGCCGGTTTCGCCACCCGCAACCTCTGGGTCACCCCTTATGACCCGACCGAGCGCTGGGCCGCCGGCGACTATCCGAACCAGCACCCCGGTGGTGACGGGCTTCCCCGCTGGACCGCCGCCGACCGGTCACTGGTGGACACCGACCTCGTGCTGTGGCACACCTTCGGTGTCACCCACATCGTGCGCCCCGAGCAATGGCCGGTCATGCCGGTGGAGCGAACCGGCTTCTCTCTGGTGCCCTGCGGCTTCTTCGACGCCAACCCGGCCCTCGACATCGCCCCGGGGCCTTCCTGAACCAGAGCCCTGAGTGTTAGTTTCCGGTGCGTGAGGGTGGCGCCGTCCCGACGACGGGGGTGGTCGTGTGAGCGTTGACCGGTTGAGTCCACTGGATGCCTTGTTCCTCCACGTCGAGGACTCCGTCAGCCACATGCACATCGCCNNCCGGGTCCGCAGCAAGCTGCCGCTCGTGCCGCGCTACCGCCAGATCGTCCGCTTCGTCCCCTTCGACCTCGGCCGGCCGGTGTGGGTCGACGATCCCCATTTCAACATCGACTATCACCTCCGCCATACCGCCCTTCCCGCTCCCGGGGGCGAAGGGGATCTGCGGAAGCTGGTGGGCCGGGTCATGTCGCAACCTCTCGACCGGACCAGGCCCCTGTGGGAGATCTGGGTCGTCGAGGGACTCGACGGTGGCCAATGGGCCGTGCTGTCGAAGACCCATCACGCCATGGTCGACGGCGTGGCCGGGACCGACCTCATGGCGACGATCATGGATCTCTCCCCGACGGTCCCGGCGGCCGAACCTGACGACTGGGAGCCGAAGCCCTCGCCGACGGGTGTCACCTTGGCGGCAGAGGCCGTCGTCGACCTCCTGCGCAATCCCTACGAGCAGTTCCGGGCCGTCCGGGCCAGCACGCGGGTGCCCCGTCAGGCCCTGCATCAGGCCGTCGAAGTGGCCCGGGGGCTGTCGGCCATGGCCGGACTGGTCCGGCGGACGCCGGTGTCGAGTCTGAACGGACCGATCGGACCCCACCGTCGTTACGGCTGGGCGTCGACGTCGGTCGATGACATCAAGGCTGTGCGCAAGAGCCTGGGAGGGACGTTCAACGACGTCGTCCTGGCTGCCATCACCCACGGCTTCCGGAACCTTCTGCTCTCCCGAGGGGAGTCGGTCGACAGGGTGGTCCGGACGTTGGTGCCGGTGTCGGTCAGGCCACGCGACACGTCGGGCCGGGCCGTGGGCGACGGGACCTTCGAGAACAAGGTGTCGGCCATGTTCGCCGAGCTGCCCGTCGGCATCGGCGATCCGGTGGAACGACTGCATGCCGTCACGGCCCAGATGGATGGCCTGAAGGAGTCCAAGCAGGCGGTGGCCGGCGAGGCGCTCACATCGATGGGGGGATTCGCCCCGCCGATGCTCCTCGCCCTCGGCATGCGGCTGGCCACCCGGGTGGCCCAGCGCAACGTCAACACCGTGACCACCAATGTGCCCGGTCCCCAGATGCCGCTCTATGTCGCCGGCTGCCGGATGCTGAAGGCCTATCCCTACGTTCCGCTCGCCGGTCAGATCAGGATCGGGATCGCCATCTTCTCCTACGACGGCCAGGTCAACTTCGGGATCACCGGTGACCATGACACGACCGAGGACCTCGATGTGTTGTGCCAGGGCATCGAAGGCGGCATGGAACGCCTGCTCGCCGCCTGCACGTGAGCGCCCGTCTGTTCTTCCCCTCCTGACGACGAATGGCCGCACGCGTCGGAGTCGTACTGAGCGCCGGTGGTGAAGCCGGTCTCGCCTTCCACGCCGGCGTGCTGGCCGGACTGGCCGAGGGGATCGGCTGGGACCCGAACGGCGCCGAGCTGTTGATGGGAACATCGGCCGGATCGGTGGCCGCCGCCGCCCTGCGGGCCGGGCTCTCCCCGAACGACATGGCCGCCATGGTCGAGGGGTCGCCGCTGTCGGCCAAGGGTGCCGCCCTGATCGCCCCCGTCGGCGATGCCCCACCGCCGCACCCACCGCGCCAGAAGAGGAAGACCCTGCCGGCCTACGGTCCCGCTGCTCCCCGGATCCTGCTCGCCGCCGCCCGCCGCCCGTGGCAGGTGCGGCCCGCCTCGCTCATGGCCGGGCTGCTTCCCGAGGGGACGGTGCCGACGTCGGCTATCAGCGACGGGGTCAACGCGCTGCTCGGCGATGTCTGGCCCACCCGGCCGCTGTGGGTCTGTGCCGTTCGTCTGGAGGACGGGAAGCCTGTCATCTTCGGTCAGGACGGCGCCCCGCCCGCTCGCATCGGTGAAGCCGTGTCGGCATCATGTGCCATCCCGGCCTACTTCGCGCCCGTCCAGATCGACGGGGTGCGCTATGTCGACGGCGGCGCCCATTCGCTCACCCATCTGCTCGAGGTCGCCGGCCAGGGTCTCGATCTTGTCGTTGTCATCGCCCCCATGTCGCGCACCGGACACCGGAGCTTCCCGGGACTGCTGGCCGGATGGTCGGCCGGCAACGTCTTCGTCCGGGAGGCGAGCCGGGCCCAGCTCGGGTTGGAGGCGCTGGCCGTGCGGAGGCGGGGAACGCCGGTGGTCGCCTTTCAGCCCACGGCCGAAGACCAGAAAGCCATGGGCCTCAATCTGATGGATCCCCGCCGACGCGCCCAGGTTGTCCACCAGGCGCGGACGTCCACCCTGCGCCNNAGCGGCCCGAGTTCCGCAGGAGTCTGTCGGCGCTGTACGGGGCCTGACCGGGGCCTGACCGGCGCCTGACCGGCGCCTGACCAGGGCTACCAGGGCTACCAGTGCCCCCGGTGGACGACCTCCTCGGCCCGGCGCCGGCCCCGGGCCAGAGAGGGCGAAGGTGGGTCGACGTCGCCCGCCTCACCGAGGAGGACCGTACCCACGAAGCGCCGGTCGCCGGGCACCCCGAGAGCCTTGGCCAAGGCTTCTTCACCTCGGAAGTTCCCCAGAAAACAAGCGGCCAGTCCGGCGTCGACGGCGCCGAGGAGAAGAAGGAGAGCGGGGAAGCCGCTGTCGACGAACCAGTAGGGCACCGGCCAGGCGTCGGGCGCATCAACGCCGACACCGAGTCCGCTCGCCTCTTTGTCCGGCTCGGCGTAGCGCTCGGCGTAGGCATCGGGGTGGGCGTAGAGGAGAACGGCCACCGGGGCCGGCTCCAGACCCGGCCACCGGCGGGACCGGGCGCGCCACTGCGACGTGGTCGTCGCCAGCCAGAAGATCGACGTCTCGGCCGAGCCCTGGAGGACCACGGCGTCCCAGCCTCCGGTGTTCCCGGCCGACGGGGCCCGCAGGGCACTGTCGAGGAGCCGGTCGAGCAGGGGACCGGGTACCGGTCGGCCGGAGAAGGAGCGGACCATCTTGCGGCGCCGGACCGTCTCGGTGAACTCCATGCCCGGCGACGCTAAGCGACCGGGTCGCACCCGGCCCGGGGCCCGGCCGGGAATGCCGACCCCGCTGGTAGGGTTTGTAGATCCGAGGGCGGCGAAAATGGCCGGGAACGAGCGCCCGAAGTATCGCTGGAAACGAGGTCTGATCAGGTGGCTACGACACGGGAGCTTCTGAACGAAGCCAAATCAGCCATTCGCGAGGTCCAGCCCGACGAGGTCGAGCCGATTCTGGACGAAGCCGTGCTCCTCGACGTCCGGGAGGCCGACGAGTACGAGCAGGGAGCTCTGCCGGGAGCGGTCCATGTGCCCCGGGGTTTCCTCGAGTTCCAGGTCGAGGGCCGCATCCCGGACAAGTCGACGCCCATCGTGGCTTACTGCGCCGGCGGATCGCGTTCGGCCTTCGCGGCCAAGACCCTGACCGAGATGGGCTACACCGACGTGGTCTCGCTCGTCGGGGGCTTCAACCGCTGGAAGGACGAAGGGCGCCCCTGGAAGTCGCCGCGGACGCTTACCCCGGAGCAGCGCAACCGCTACCAACGCCACCTCCTGCTGCCCGAGGTCGGGGTGGAAGGACAGCTCAAGCTTCTCGACTCGAAGGCATTGCTGCTCGGGGCCGGCGGCCTCGGATCACCGGCCGCGCTCTACCTGGCGGCGGCCGGGGTGGGGACGATCGGGATCATCGACATGGACGTCGTCGACGCCTCCAACCTGCAGCGGCAGATCCTCCACAACATGGACCGGTTGGGCGAGCGCAAGGTGGACTCGGCCAAGAAGACGTTGTCGGCACTCAACCCCGATGTCGACGTCGTCACCTACGACGTGCGGCTCGGCGCCGACAACATCCTCGACATCATCGACGGCTACGAC
>PKWD01000433.1:25834-25991 GCA_003131945.1 Acidimicrobiaceae bacterium | reverse complement strand
GCCGGTAGAGCGACTGGTACGGAGTGTCGCCTTCGGGGGCCACGGCCGCAGCCTACCGGTGGAGGATCGGCCCGAAAACGGGCACGGATCGGTGTTCGGTGCGACGGCCAGGTTTGCTACGGCACACGGACGGCACCGCTGAGAGCTGCTGCCTTCC
>PKWD01000433.1:0-25791 GCA_003131945.1 Acidimicrobiaceae bacterium | reverse complement strand
AAATCCCACCTCCTCCGCCGCAAGGGGAGGCGGCGGGCAGGAGCGGCGCCTGCCCTCCGTCTGCCCTACCGTGGCGCGGTGGACGACGCCGACGCCATGCACCTGGCCTTGGTCGAGGCCGAGGCGGCCCTGGTCCACGGCGATGTCCCCGTCGGTGCGGTGGCTCTGATTGACGGCCGGGTGATCGCCTCGCGCCACAACGAACGGGAGCTGAGCCAGGACCCCACCGCCCACGCCGAGATCCTCGCCCTGCGCGATGCGGCACAGGCACTGGCGAGCTGGCGGCTCACCGAGGTGACTCTGGTGGTGACGCTCGAGCCGTGTTCGATGTGCGCCGGCGCCCTCGTGACGTCGCGGACCGGGCGCCTCGTGTTCGGGGCCGCCGATCCGAAGGCGGGTGCCTGTGGATCGCTCTACCAGCTGTGCTGCGACCCGCGACTCAACCACGAGCTCCCGGTGACCGGGGGGATCCTGGCTGACGAGTCCGGTCTCCTTCTGGCGCGTTTCTTCGCCCGTCTCCGCTGAGGGCGGCGTCTGGGTTCGAATGGACGGACTAGCCTCGTCGGGCACTTGGAGGAGTGCGAGAGCGGACGAATCGGACGGTCTCGAAAACCGTTGTNNCCTCCTCCGCTCAGGGGTGGCCAGATGACTCGCTTTCAAACCTTGCGAGGGACCACATGGCTCGGCTGATGCGTGACCTGAGCATGTCGGTGCGCTGACTTGTGCACAGTGCGGGTGCCGGAAGGCTGGGATCCCGTTTGCGCCACCTTCTGTTAACCCAGACCTTTCAGTAACTGGTGGTCAGCCCTCTGCAACCCAATGACGATGGTTGCGACGCGGGACGTTCCTCCCGGTGGGCGGTGAGGGCGGTTTGGATTAGCTCCTTTGCGTCGCCTCGTTGGTTCGGCACGACTCGTGGCTGATATCGAGGCGTGCGGGGAGAACGTTCGGTCGATCGGCGCTTTCGGACGACTCGAAGTTCAGGTGACGGCCACCCAGCCGGGCAGCCGGGCGAAGGCATCGACGAGATCGTCGGCCCAGGGCCAGTTCTCGGCGATGCGCAGAGTGGTGTGCCGGGCCGAACGGACGAGGACACCCGCCGTGTGCAGCAGTGTGTAGCGCAGGCGCTTGGGTTCGGCTCGGGCCAGCTCGCCGTCGAGGCAGAGCCCCTTCGTCCAGGCCAGGAGGTCCGAGGCCATGAGCACGGTGGTGAGCCAGGCGGTGTTGATGGCGAAGCTGGCCGAGGGGAGATGGGCGAGGCCGGTGTCCTTGGTGTCGCGGATGCGGCACTCGCAACGTCCCCGGCCCCGGTAGAGCGCTTCCAAGAAACAGATGTCGGGGCCTTCGAGGTCGGTCACGAAGACCTGGAAGCGATAGCCCTCGACGTCGGTGAACGTGAGTTGGGCCCCGGGATGGGGCTCTTCGCGCCGGATGAGCATGCGCGTGCCGACGGGCCAACGTCTCATGTCCACCAGGTCGGTGATCTCGGCCACCTCCCCGGTGTCACGCTCGTCGGTCCCGTCGGCCGAAATGCCCCGCCTCCAGCGGTTCTTCGGGAGGGCCATGATCGTCTTTGCCACCTCGGTGCGCAGAGGGACTCCGCCGACGAAGCGAACACCCCGCTCTCGGCAGGCGTCAGCCAATGCGTGGGAGGTGCCGCCGGCGTCGGTGCGAAGAATGACCTCGTCGGTGTGGGGGTCGACGGGCAACTGACGTAGTGCGGCGTCGAGCACGACGACGTGGTCTTCGGCCGTGCCCGATCCGGCGTTGCCCTGACGCAGCATCCCGGCCAGGGCCTCGCCTGTGGCATCGAGGTAGGCCATGAGCGGGTAGAAGCCGAAGCCCCGCTTGTAGGTGGGAGTGGCCCGCTCCTTCTCCGAATGGGCATCGACCAGGGTGCCGTCGATGTCGATGACATAGAAGCCCGGATCCATCCCCGCCGCCCACGCCGCTTTGCGGGTCTCGGCCCGGGCCCCGGCGATGCGTTCCAGGGTGGCGTCGTCGATGGCCTCCAAGGTCCGCCAGGTGGTGGGGACCGACGCCACGGCGCCGAAGAGCCCGGGCGGGTCGCCGAGCACCCGCATGTCGCTGATGGCGGTGGCCCCGTCGGCCAGGGCCACGGCCAGATTGACGAGCACTTCGCCTCGGTCATGGCCGCGCTGCCGCCTCTTCGTCGGGGCCAGGGCGACGGACAGATTCTTCGTCAGTCCCAGCTCGTCGGCCAGATCCACGAGCAGCCGGGCACCAGCATGCGACACCACCCCCTTGCCTCCGGTGGTCACTGACAGGCGCGGACGGCTGGGGTTAATCTGCATCTCGAAAGTGCCCTTCTGGTTTGGGTTGCTGTGCCTTCGATAAGCAGCAGTTTCCCTTACCGGGAGGGCGTTTTCGCGGACGCGCCCCGCTCAGGACGACCGAGTTAGTGAAAGGTCTGGGTAAGCGACCCAGTCGCCGGACTGTGGATGGCCGCGATGTCAGTGCTGTTGCTGCGCCACACTGCTCCGAGGGGGATCCAGTAGCCGCCTGCGTGTCGAGGAGGACAGCAGGATTTGAAGGTGTTGGAAGTCGAGCATCATCCGGGCGCGGGAAGGTTGCGGGCCGCGAAGGGTACTAGCGCGAACGCTCTGCTCCCAGACCTGCGGTGAGGGCTCGGCTGGCCACCCGGACGAGGTCGTCGTCGGAGGCGCTCGACACCGCGCGCAACTGGAGGAAGTGGCGGGCCACGGTGAGGCCAAGGATGCTGCTCACGGCGATGGCCGCTCGCAACTCGGCGTCCGGGCCGCCGATGCCGGCGGCCAGATTGCCGATTCGCTCGTCGAGATGGAGCCGGACGGCATCGGAAGCCTCCGGCACGGTCAACATGGACCGGACCAGGGCCCGCATCTCGGGGGGCAATGCGGCGGCGCGCACCTTGAGGACGTCAGCCAGATGGTCTGCGGCTTCTTCCGGCTCGCCGGGCGAGAGTTGTATGGCGGCGGTGAACAGCGCCGACTTGGATCCGTAGTGCTGCAGGACCAGGGACGGGTCGACCCCGGCCCGGCGGGCAACGCCCCGCACCGTTGTCGCCTCGAACCCTCGGTCGCCGAACTCCTGTCGCGCNNATCCGGGCCTGTGATGCTGCGCGACGGGCCGCCCGGCTCGTCATCGGCTTGGAGACCGCGGTGCCTTCGACCATGGCTTCACTCTATGTGTGTTGAGCGAAGCGTTTGCCTGGGGTACAGTTGGCTCAACACCCGATGAGCGAAACGCCACATGCAAAGGACCGTGATCTCAAACCCATGGAGGGCCACCCGACCGATTACAAGCCGAAGGCGGCTGCGGCTCACTTCAGGGGGCGGGCGTGACCTCGACCTCGAAGAACGCAAGCGTGCTGTTGATCGGTGCATCCCGTGGTCTTGGTTACGCGATCGCCGAGGAGTACGTCGACCGTGGGGCCCAGGTCGTGGCAACCGTGCGGGGTCCTGGCCGGACCGCGCTACACGACCTCCGGGAGACTGTTGGTGGATTGCTGGAGATCGAGCACGTGGACATCACCGTCCCGGAACAGGACCACGCACTGAGGGAGCGGCTCGGGTCGCGCACCTTCGACCTGCTCTTTGTCAACGCTGGGGTCGGGGCAGAGGAGACTGTCGCTGACGTGGCCACTGACGAGTTCGTCCGCCTGATGGTCACCAACGCGCTGAGCCCGATGCGGGTCATCGAAACACTCGGCGACGTTGTCCCAGCTGATGGCACGATCGCCATCATGTCCTCCGGTCAGGGGAGCGTCGCCAACAACCACAACGGCGGCTTCGAGATCTACCGGGCCAGCAAATCGGCCCTCAATCAACTGATGCGCAGCTACGCCGCCCGCCACCACGACGACCCGCGGACGCTGCTCCTCATGGCTCCAGGTTGGGTCAAGACCGACCTCGGCGGTCCCAATGCTCGCCTCACCATCGACGAGAGCATCCCCAACCTGGTGAGGACCGTCGACGCCCAACGCGGTCGCAACGGCCTCCAGTACCTCGACTACCAAGGCAACATCGTCGCCTGGTGAGTGCCCGGAAGCCGAACAACACACGGGCATACCGCTGGGCCTTCTAAGACACTCAATGAGACGATCGACCCCATCGTGAAGGGAACAGCAATGACTTCTCCGCGAAATGGCTCACCAACACGCGCTCTCGTCCTCGGAGGCGGCGGCGCCGTCGGTGTCGGTTGGCAGACCGGTCTGCTCACAGGGTTGCGTGGGGCCGGTGTCGACTTGGCGGGAGCCGAGGCAATCGTGGGAACGTCCGCAGGTGCCCTCGTCGGCGCGCTGCTGGCCAGCGGCCGTGAGGTCACCGATGCACTCACCAGCCTTGCAGCACTCGGGCAGAGCATCGACCCCGACAGCCTGGCGGCAGGCGATGAAGCCTTCCTAAGCGCAATGCGCCAGGCGAGCCTCGACGCCGACCCGCGGCAAGCGCTAAGGGCGATCGGTCGCGCAGCAAAGGAGGCGAGCACGCCCGCCGAAGACGTCTACCTCGGCCTGTTCGGCACACTCGACGGCACCGCCTGGCCTGCAGGCTTTGGATGCCCTGCGATCGACGCCGACACCGGCGACTTGGTCGTGTGGGACGAAGGATCCGGCGTGCCGCTGCTGCACGCTGTCGCCTCCAGTTGCGCCGTACCGGTGCTGTTCCCCACCGTCACCATCAAAGGCCGCCGCTATATGGACGGCGGCATTCTCAGTCACTTGAACGCCAAGGCAGCGCCGCCGACCGACGTTCTGGTGGTCCTATCCTGCCACCCCCTCGGGTCCCAGGGCGCCGGAGGGGGTGGCGCACTGGCAGCCTCCGTCACCCCGGACGCTGAATTGGCACCATTGCGCGAAACTAGACGGCTGCTAGCGGTCGAACCCGACTTCAGCGACATCGGGGCTCCGGCGAACATGATGGACCCGAACCTCGCCATCCAGGCTCTCCAGATCGGCAAGCGGCAGGCGGCAGGCGAGGCCGCAGCAATTCAGGCCGCCTGGAATTCCTGAGAAGGCACTGAGGGAATCAGCGGATTGGGCGTGAATCGAGGCACCGGCGATCCCTCCAGTCGATGAGTTTGGCCGTGATCGGCAAGACCGTGACCAGGTACAGCTGAGCGTGGCCGTGTCGGGTTCGCCGGTCGGTCTTCCCACGGAGTGGTACGCGAGGCAGGAGCATCTAGTCTTTCTCACGCCCGTTCAGAAGCTTCACCAGGGGTGAAGAAGGGTTTGAAAGGTGTCTCATGCTCTCCGCTCTCCGCTCACCACCGCTTCGTCCTGGGTGGTGCACGCCTACAGTTCGACGCCGTGGCGGCCAAACCTGTGACGGAGCGCACATCGGCGACGGAACGCCTGGCGGCCGTGGCCCGGACCCGGAGTTGGTTGCTGCCGGCCACCTCGGCCACCGTCACCGTCGTTTTCTTCACCGCCACCGTCTGGTTCCGCCAGGAGGTCGATCTCGGTACGTACCTCATGGGGGGAGCCCATGCTTTTTCGGCTGATCTCTACCAGATCCGCTACCCGACCACCCACCTCGGCTTCACCTATCCTCCCTTCGCCGCATTGCTGTTCTCGCCCTTCGCCCATCTCCCTCTACGCCTGAACATGGTCGTCTTCATGTGGCTGAGCGTGGGCTCTCTCTTCGGCCTGGTGGCCGTCAGCCTGCGGGTCACGTGCCCCGCCCTGGAACGACGAGCCGTGGTGTGGTGGGCGCTCGCCCTCGTGGGGCCGGCGGTCCTGCTCGCTCCGGAGCGCGAGACCCTGTTCTTCGGCCAGATCAACCTCATCCTCATCGTCGCCGTGGTGGCCGACATGACTCTGGACCTTCGTGTCCCGAAGGGCGTGCTCGTCGGCCTGGCGGCCGCGGTCAAGCTGACGCCGATCATCCTCGTTCCGTATCTGCTCCTCACCAGACGCACCCGAGCCGCCTGTTACGCGCTCGGAACCTTCGCCGCCGCCGCCGCCGTTGCCGCCATCGCCTCACCCCGTGCGTCATGGACCTACTGGAGCCACGACGCATGGTTCCCCGGCCGGGCCGGCGGGGTGCCCTTCATCAGCAATCAGGGAGCGCTCGGCGTTCTCGAGCGACTCCTGCGGCACTCGCTCACCACGGTGCCGTCCTTCGCCGTCGTGGCCACGGTGAGCGCCATCGGGCTGGCGGTGGCCGCACTGGCCCATCGCCGGTCGTCGGTACTGCTCGGCTTCATCGTCATTGAGGCCACCGAGTGCCTGGCCTCCCCCATCTCTTGGGACCATCACTTCGTCTTCGTCGTCCTCTTGATCGCCTGGCTGGCGCTGGCCCAGGACCGGCCTGTCCATGGCGCCTGGTGGGCGGCGGCCGTGGCCGTCATCTTCTGGTCGGCTCCCATCTGGTGGGTGCCCCGTGTGAGGTACGCCGGCCAGGGATGGCTGATCCCCGCCGCCGACGCCTTCTTCCTGGTCATGGTGGCCGTCGTGGTGGGGGCAACGGTACGGGTGGTGGGCCGTCGGGGGCATGCTCCGAGAGCCGTAGCCCTGTCAGGGACCGTCTAGACATCCGGCCACGGTCGATCGACTTGTCAGGGCGTGAGCGTCCAGCCCTTCCAGGTCTGCAGGGATGACGAACTGAGCGAGTTGGGGTTCGTGGTGTACGCCTCCACCAACCAGAGTGAGCCGAAGACGGGTTGGTCGATGGCCACCGGTGGTCGCAGGGTCAACGTGAGCGAGGAGTGGGGGGCGAGAACCACCGGTCGTCCCGTTACAGAAGACCAGAATCCACTCGGGTGGTCCTCTCCGGTGTCGACCAGGAAGTGTGGGGTCACGGTGCCGTCGGTTCGATTGCGCACCGATACGACGACCGACCCGATGAACCCTCCAGACTGGGATCGGTAGACGTGCCTCACCGAAAGCTGCAGAGGGGGCGCGGCGAAAGCAAGCACCGNNCAGGCGGACAACCCGGTGTCGTCGTATCCCGGTCAAGGATTCTGACGGGGCGGTCTTCGCCACCGTCGTCACCGTTGCCATCGCCACCACCGCCACGGGGAAGAGGTCGACGAGGTAATTGGCCAGGCTGCGGTCCGAAAAGAAGAAGGCGACCGGCAGGAGCAGGAGCCAGATGCGTTTGAGCTCGCGGTACCAGACGACGAAGGCGGCGAAGACGGCCACGTAGGCAAGGCCCGCCGCCCAGGTGAGAACCGACAGATTGACCCCACCGGTGATTCCATGGGTGGCCAGGGAGACGAGACCCTGGCCGTCGGCCACCAGCGGATCCACGAACGGGATGAGCGTTCCGTGGGCCCAGGCCCCGGGCTGCCAGACGATGAACGGGAGATTCACGGCGGCGAAGACCGAGACCACGATCAGCACGTAGCGCAGCAGCACCGGGACGGCCCGGCGCCCGGCGCGGCGTGCCTCGAAGGCGACACCGAGGGCCAGAAACGGGACGCAGAACCACGGCGTCTGCTTGATGGAACAGGCGAGACCCAGTGCCACCGGTCCGATCCAGCTGGCCATGCCCGCCGCTCGGCCTAGCCCGAACCGGTCCCACCGCCACACAGCCAGGACCAGGAAGGGAAGGAAGGCGGCGTCGGTCCCGCCCGAGGAGAAGCTGAAGGCGAAGACGGGGGTGAGCATGACGAGTCCGCCGAGCCACCGCAGCCAGCTGGGGAGCAGGGCGAAGAGCAGGACCCCGGTGACAAGCCAGGCGATCAGATCCGTCCAGTCGACGATCAGGTGCTGGAACCCCAGAGCCAACGCCGGAAGATCGATGAGGAACGAGCCCGCCGGGTACGACACGTGGGAGACGTGTGAGCCGTTGACCGTATAGGTCCAGTACAGAGCGGGCGGGTTCAGCAACAAGCTGGCCGCCGACATCGACGTGGTGTAGGGATCGGAGCCGTGCTGCAGCGCCTGCGCCGCCACATGGTTGAAGGCGGCCGAATCGGTGGTGTAGTACTGCCGGACATGAATACCGATCCCGCGAGGGATCGCCACCGAGGCCAGAACTCCGAGTAGTGCGGCCGCTTGGAACAATCGGGATCGGACGCTTGTCGACAACCACGTGACCGACATTCCGACGACACCGATCAGGACCAGGAGCGGGGCCAACACGGCGTCGGCGGCTGAGGCGTTCCAGTATCCCCATACGTCGAAGCCCCCGGTGACTACGCCCAGCCACACGAGAGTCCAGGCCCCGCGCTCGGCAAACTCCATGGCGCGCGGACTGACCGTGGAGGTGGCGGGGACGGCGGGTTCCAGCAGCAATGGCTCGGGCGGCGGCGAGGGTTCCTCGAGGAGGGTCATGAGCGGGGGCCCGCATTCACACGGAGCGGACCCCGCAGTCTGTCATCCGTCCGAACCGAAGGGACCGTCGCGCCGGCTGTGGTCGCCTCGTCACCGCAGCGGGTCGGGTTTCGCCCCCGGCCGGCGAACCGCCGGTTCGTGTCGACCATGGGACTCCGCTCGTCGGGCGTCACGGGCTCATGGAGCCGAAAGGTAGGCCCCGGGCTCCGCTGGATAGGCTCCAGCACTTCATGGCGTCCCTTACCCTCTCGCCCACGCGGTTGATGCGCCTGCCCAAGGGTGACAAGGTCGCCGTGACCATCCTTGTCGTCATCCCGGTCCTGCTGTTCGGGGTGCCTGCTGCCCTCGGTCATCCCATGGCCCCCGGTGACGACGCCATCCAGAATTTCCCCCTCCGGGTGCTCGCCGGCCGCCAGTTGGCCGGCGGACATCTTCCCGTGTTCGATCCCTACATTTGGGGTGGAGCGGCACTCCTCGGGGGGTGGAACGCGGGAGCGCTCTACCCGTTCACGTTCCTGTTCGCCGTGCTTCCGCCCACCGGAGCATGGGCCATCAACGAGATGATCGTGTACGCCGTCGGCGCTCTCGGACTGTACGCCTTCCTCCGGGTCCTTCCCCTCGCCACTGTTCCCAGTGCTCTGGGCGCAGCCACATTCGTCTTCGCCGGCGCCATGGACGTGCACCTGGCCCATTTCGGGCTGGTGGCCGGCATGAGTTGGATTCCGTTTCTGCTCCTGGCCATGGTAAAGCTGTCGCGGCCCACCACTCCCGTGGGGCGGGGCCTGTGGATCGGCGTGCTCGGTGTCGCCGGCGGCTTGAGTGTCCTGGCCGGCGAGCCCCGGGCCATCGACACCACCGTCATCGTCTCCGGGCTCTACTTCCTGTGGCTGGCGACACGGCTCCGTGCGCGGGCGCTTCCGTTCGTCCTGTCGGTCGGCGCAGGGGCCGTGCTGGCCACGCTGGTCGGCGCCGTGCAATGGCTACCCGGAGCCATGGCCGTGTCCACCTCCCAGCGTGCGAACGACACCTACGCTCTGTTCTCATCGGGATCGCTCACGCCCCGCTGGTTGCTTCTCATCCTCATTCCCGGCCTTCTCGGCGGAAGCGGTTCATTCGGGACGTCGTCGTGGTTCGCCGGCTACAACCTGCCCGAGGCCATGGGGTATGTCGGACTCCTGCCGGTGGTCGGGGCCTTCGCCCTGCTCGGAAGGCTCCGGTTCGGCCGTCCTTTTCCTGACTGGCTCGTCTGGCATGTGATCGCCCTGGTCGGGATCATTCTCGCCATCGGAAGTTTTACCCCCCTCGGCCACGTCATGGCCGCTCTGCCGCTGTTCGGGGGACAGCGGCTCCAGAGCCGGAACATCGCCATCACCGACCTCGCTCTGGCCGTGTTGCTGGCCTACTGGGTCGACGACGTCCTGAAACGCCGGACCTCAGAATCGCCAGAGATCCGGGAGCCGCGTCTGGGGCTGACCCAGCGCGTCCGGATTCTGGGCCTCATCCCCCTCGTCGCCGCCGCCGTGCTCGCCGCCGTCGCCGTCGCCGACCCCGTCGCCGTGGCCCGCTACCTCCAGGTCACGGGGCCCGAGATCACCGGTGCTGTGGAACAACGACCGCTGTTCGTCGTGACCCTCGTGCTCGTGATGGCCACGGCGGCCCTCGTGCTCGTCGCCCGGAGAATTGCCCCTGATCGAAGGGCGTGGCTCCTCGTCGCCGTCGTTGTGGTCGATCTGATCTCGTTCAACGTCACCGATGTATACGACGTCGCTCCCGGTTTCGGAAAGACAGCGGCGCCGCCGTCGCACAACGTCGCCTCGGGGGTGTCGCCCACCAAACTCAACCCCGTGCCGGAGCTGGGTACGAACGGTCGATTCGTCATCTACGACCCCAATGGCTACGCCCAAGACGCCCTGCGCAAGCTGTCGACGCCGGACCTGAACGTTCTCGACGACACCTTCAGTGTCCAGGGCTACAGCGCCATCGTCTACGGGCCCTATGCCGAGGCCACCGGCTCACATGCGGCGGAAGGCAAGGGCATGAACGCGCTGGCTCCGTCCGCCGTCGCCACCGGGCTGCTCGATCAGCTCGATGCCACCACGCTGGTCACACCGACGAACTACCTGATCAGGCACACAACGGCAGAAGCGGCGGCGAGCCCGCCGCCGGTGGACCGAGACACTGCGGCAGCCGGTACACGGGTCCTGGTCACGGGGGGTGAGGCGACGTGGGACTTCGGAGAGACACTGGACGTGTCCACCGTCTCGATCCCNNTTGTCACCGTCTCATCGGGGGACTTCGACTTCAGGCTGCCGGCACCGTCACCCGCCGTGGGGGTACGTCTCGAGTCGTCCGGTGCGGGCACGGCCGGGGCCGCCGACATCGAAACGACGCAAGGCGCCCACTTCGTCACCGACAGTCCCCTGGGCGATGCTTTGGTTTCGCAGTGGACCTTCGACGGAGACAAGGGGAATCTCGCCTACTTCACGAATCGCCGGGCCGTGGCTCCGCTCACACTCCGTGCCCTCGGGGGTGCATCACTGGGGTCAGCGACGGTAACGGCCCAGGCGGGTCCTGCTCAGGAGCCGACGGAGGCCTCGGTGGACTCACCCCATGGGGCCGAGGTGGTCCGGTCAGTGGCCATGATCCCGGGATGGACCGCCACGTGGACACCGTCCACCGGCGGTCCCAGCGTGTCCCTGGCCGTTCGGCGCACCGGACTGGTCCAAGTCGTCGATGTGCCCGCCGGTCGGGGCACCGTGACCTGGTCCTATGATGCGCCCGGAGTGACATCGGGCCTCATCATGAGCATCCTCGGCGTCCTGCTGCTGGTCTGCCTGGGAGGCGGAGCGCTGTTCTTCGCCCGTCGTTCTCGGGTGCCGGTCGCCCAGGGCATGAGATTGCGCATGGCGCGCGAAAACGTGCCCAATTAGTGACGGCGGCCCCGGGTATCGTTTCCTGACGTCCCCCGGCGCGGGTCCCCGGGCATCTTCCGGGACGGGTCCAGCGAAAGGAGGAAAGTGGAGTCTCCCCCCGTGTCACCGGCGCTCGACCGGGCATCAGCCCAGGTCCGGTTGTCTCAGGGTCTGACTCCATGGCTCGTCCTCGGGTCCGTCGCCTCCGTCAGCCTCGCCCTCACCGGAGTCAGTGTCGGGTCCGTACCTCGAGTGGGCGCCGGATTCTCATGGCTGGGCCTGCCCCGCAGCGGATCATCGGTTTTGACGCTGCTGTTCTATGTGGCGCTCTGCCTCATGGTGACAGCCTGGCTGGGGGTGGGCCGCGAAGCACGCCTCGGCAACCTCACCGTCACGCGGGCCTGTCTGGTCCTGGCGGCCTGGGGCCTACCTCTGTTTCTGGGCCCACCGTTGTTCAGCCGGGATCTCTACAGCTATATCGCCCAGGGTCTGGTGGCCCACCACGGCCTCAATCCGTACACCACCGGACCGGTCGCCCTCGGTAACGGGCCGCTTCTACGGTCGGTGGCGCTGGTCTGGCGGGCCACGCCGGCCCCCTACGGTCCGCTTTTCGTGGCGGCCTCACGGGGCCTCGCCGCCCTTTTCGGCAGCGCGCTGGTCGCCGAGGTCCTTGCCATGCGGGTGCTGGAGCTCGTCGGCGTGGCTCTCATGGTCTATTCGCTACCCCGCCTGGCGCGGATGCTCGGCGCCGACCCCGGGATCGCCCTGTGGCTGGGCGTGCTCAGTCCGCTGGCTCTCTACAGTTTCATCTCGTCGGGCCATAACGACGCCCTCATGCTCGGGCTCCTGCTCACCGGTATCACCGTCTCCTTGGAGCGGCGACCGATGCTCGGCTTGGTGCTCTGCGCGCTGGCCACCATGGTGAAAACCCCCGCCGCCGCTGGGATCGTGTTCCTGGCTGCCAACCAGCTGAGTGGCGTTCGTGGCTCGAAGCGGTGGGCCGTCCTGGCCAAGGCTGTGCTCGTTCCGGCCGCCACTGTCGTGATCGTGACCATGGCGTCCGGCCTGGGATGGCAGTGGCTCAGCCCCAGCGCCCTGCGAATTCCGACCGAGCTGCGGATACTGGCGACGCCGACGGTGTCGATTGGTGTCTTGGTGTTCCACGTCCTGCACCTCGTCGGCATCCCTGTCCATCAACACGCGTGCGTCACCGTGACCCAATTGGTGTGCGGCGTCGCCGGCGTCGCAGGCGTCGCTTGGTTGATCGCCAACGTGCGCAAGCTCGACGTGGTGCGCGCCATCGGTATCGCTTTGATCGTGGTCGTGCTCGTCGGCCCCACACTTTGGCCGTGGTACTTCACATGGGGGCTGGCCCTGCTGGCGGCCACACCGGCGCAACGATCGAAGACTCTCGCCCTCGCTGCCGCCCTCGCCATGTTTATCGTGGGGCCGAGCGGAACGCCGTTGATCGGGGGCATCGACTACATCTTCGTTGCCCTGGCATCCTTCGCCGCCGGCCAGTGGCTGCTGAGGAACCGGCGCTGGATGAAGGTCATCGGCCCACGGCGCCCGGTGCCTCTTACCTCATGACGACGGTCCGCCAGTCCACGACGGACCAGTCGTCACCGGTCGATCTGGCGACCGACGATCTCGCCATAATTCCCTGGTGGTCGTCCGTCTTCGACGAACCGCACGCCGACGAGACAAAGAGCGAGCAACAGGCGTCTGGTGGCGGTCGCTACAAGTGGATCTTCCGGCCTGTGGTCATCTATCTGGCGTCGCGTCTGATCGTACTCTCGACGATGTTGGTGGGAGCGGTGTTCGCCCACCGCACGCTGTCGTCGGAGATCAACACCTGGGACACGAAGTGGTTCATCCGGGCCGCCGGCATGGGATACCCAACCCGACTGCCGATGATCCATGGTCACGTGGCTGCCAGCCCCATCGCCTTCTTCCCGGCGTTCCCCTTGACGTTCCGATGGCTCTCCGACCTCACCGGCACCTCGTTACTCATCTCCGGCGCCATCGTGTCGAGTGTGACCGGCCTCACGGCCATGATCGCCGTCTGGATGCTCGTGCGCCACTTCGCCGGATCCAGGGTCGCCGACCGGTCCACTGTTCTCCTGGCATTTTTCCCTGCATCATTCGTTTTCAGCATGGTTTACGCCGAGGGCATGATCATCACCCTGGCGGCGGCCTCGCTCCTGGCCCTCCTCCACCGACGCTGGATCCTGGCCGGAGTAGCGGCAGCCCTGGCCACAGCCACGGCGCCCGTGGCCCTCGCTCTTGTCGTCAGCTGCGGCTGGTCGGCGGGCCGGGCCATCCACAAGGACCGGACGTGGTCGGCATTGGCGGCGCCGTTGCTCGCCCCGGTGGGCTTTGTCGCGTACCAGGTCTGGCTATGGCGCCACACCGGGGACATCTGGGCGTGGCGACAGACAGAGCTGGGGGGCTGGCACAGCTATCTCTCCGCCGCCTATCCGGTCCATATCATCACATCGTTCTTCGGGAGCCCGATCGGCAGCCCCGCCACGATCCGCGTCGTCTTCGTCTCCATTGTGGTCACCGTCATCTTTGCCGTCGTGGCGCTGCGCGGCCGGCTCCCGATCCCGCTGCTTGTCTACGGCCTGTCGGTCGCCGCCGTCGCCATACTGACCCGCCCCATCGGCCCTCGCCCCCGCTTCCTCATGGTTGCTTTCCCCCTGATCGTGGCGGTGGCCACCCGGCTGCGCGGAAAGTCCTATATCGCCGTTGTCTCTGTGTCCACCGTCCTCCTTATCGGACTTACGGCGTACTCGGTGCTGTCGAACGCTGTGTTCCCGTGACGAAGCCATCCTCGGCGCCTCTGCCATCCTCGGCAACTCTGCCATCACCAGAGCTGTAACGAAGCCCCCACAGGCAAGGGCGCCCTATGGACGACAGGCGGACACCGGACGAAGTCCACGGTCACGGTCGATGGCACCACGACGGCGAAAACGTCCACCTGTTGTTGGACATCCGCTACCTCGTTCCGTTTCTGGCCGTTATCGGGTGGGTTCTCTGGGCGTACCTGCGCCTGCGCCCTCCGGTGTCGGTCACAGCGACCGCTCCACCGCTCAAGAACTACGGGCCATGGGCCTACAGCCATCTTGCCTATTCGGACCTTCTGACCCTGTTCCGCAACCATCACCTCGCCAACCACGCTCTGCCCTATGTCCATGTCGCCATCGAGTACCCCGTCCTCACCGGCTTCTACATGTGGTCGGCCGCCTGGGTTCCCGGGATCCAGGGCTACTTCCTGGCCAGCTGTCTCGGTCTCATGGCCTGCGCCCTGGGTTCGTTCCATCTTCTGTACCGATGGTCACCCCGACATGCCGGGATCTTCGCCTTCTCGCCGTTGCTCCTCGTCTACTCAGTTTTGAACTGGGACATGCTCGCCATTCTCCTGATGCTGGGCGGCTGGGCTCTGTACCGGAACAGGAGTTACGCGTGGGCCGGCGTGCTGTTGTCCTTGGGGGTCTGTGCCAAGTTTTTCCCCATCATGGCGCTCGTCTACTGCGTCGTCGCCCTGGCCGGCGATCGCACTGAGGACGGCCGCCGAAGCGCGGTGCGGATGGCTTCGTACGCTATTGCGACCGGCTTGGTTGTGAACGTGCCCTTCGCCATCGCCCGGTTCGGGGTATGGAGCAACTTCTTCCGTTTCAACGCCAACCGCCGCGGAAGCGGCGGCGTCTTCTACGCCCTGCATCTGGACTCATCGTGGCCGACGGCAGCCATTGACGCTCTCAGTGCCGTCGTCGTCCTCATCGTCATGGTCGTCTTGGGTCGCCGGGTTCTGAGGGGAGCATCGCCGGCCTTTGCCGCGGCGGCGGCGTTCGCCACCCTGATGCTCGTGAACAAGGTCTTCTCCCCGCAGTACATGCTGTGGGTCCTCGTGTTCGCCTTGGTGGCCGAGTGGCCGGTATGGACGCTCGCCGTCATCACCATGGCGGGACTCGTCGATTTCGCCAACGCCATGACCACCCTCCATCTGGTCAGCATCCATAGTCCCGCCTTCGGCTGGTACTTCCACTGGATCTTCCCGCTCGACCGGCTGGTGGTGCTGGCGGCCATCTTCTGCGGATTGACCGCCTCCGTGTGGCAGGCGTCCGGGAAGACTGGCACTGGCCTGCTTCATCTCCACACCCGGTCGCCCGATGTGGCGGCGCCGCTCGCCCTGGCCGAAGGCCGAGGGGTCGATACGCCCCGTTCCTGATGGGCCGCCCGGCCGAGGCAGGGTTTCGTTGTCGGACGCCTACCGGAAGGCCGCGTCATGGGCGCTGGCGTCACCCCGTAGAGACAGCGACGGTCGGCCATCGACGCCGACAGGGACGGGACCGGCCACGGTGACGCTCTCCCGGCGGCGAGGGGCCCTGCCTTCGTCGAGGAAAGACGGCTACCGGTACCGCCCGCCGTGGCGCTGTCCCCGTCCGAAGGCGAAACCGGCCAGCCACAGCACGAAGAACACGACGGCGGCGATCCACAGCAGGTGGGCCACGAAACCGAAGCCGACGAAGAGCAGGGCGAGCAACAGGAATACGGCGATGAGACATCCCATGGGCCCTCACGATAGGCCGTCGACTACGGTCCGGAATGGAGGCCGAGGTGCCCCACCGTCGAGCGTCCAAGGTCAGGTTGCCGCGAACAACGACAGGGGATTTACTTGCTGCGCCGCCAGGACGTACCAGGCCGTGCCCTTTGATCCACACGTCGACGATAGCGAAGCAGCCCCGGGACGGAGGCGTCGTGGAGGTCACGGTCCCGCGGCGGTAGCGTCGTCCGATGCCTTTCGCTCGCGGCCGCCTGGATCATCCCGACACCGCCCCGGGCGCCGGCGAGCATGTCCACCGGCTGGCCGAACTCGGCCACGCCGTCGTCGATCAGATCCTGAGTGGCGTACTCGACGGGCCCGTCGAGTACGAACAGGACGTCGATGAATGGGTCGTCGTCCTGCACGGAGAAGCAACACTCGACGTCGAAGACGAGCGGATGCACCTCCAACCCGGAGATTGGGTCCTTCTCCCGGCCGGCACGCGGCACCGCCTCGTCGAGACAGCCCCGGGGACCAACTGGCTCACCGTCACCGGAATGCCAACGACCACATCGCCGACGCCATCGTCGGCGTAGATCTGGCGGTTGTCTAGTTGGTGACGGCCTGCTCGTCGGCCTGGCGCAGACGACGCGCCATCTGCTCGAGCAGCTTGTGGGCGACACCGGGCCAGGAGTCGAGGACGGCCGAGAACTCGCGCCGCTTCAATTGGAGCAGTGTCATCTTGGTCCGGGCCTTGACGGTGGCGTTCCGGGGGGCGTCGTCGAGCAGGGACAGCTCTCCGAAGTACTCACCGGGGCCCACCGTCGCCACGCGACGGCCCCCGCGGGTGACCTCGGCCTCACCGGTGACGATGAGGTAGAAACCCTCACCGGCCGTTCCCTCCTCCACCACTGTGACATCGGGTTCCACGACGAGCTCGTCGCAGGCGCGGGCGATCTGAGCCAGCTCCTTGTCGGTGCAGGCGGAGAACATCTGGACACCCCGCAGCTGATCCGTCTTAGTGTTACGAGCCATGATGCGATCCTTGGTCGATGAGGATGGTCGTGGGACCGTGCGTCAGCTGGTCCCGGCCCGGCGGCGGCCGATGATCGTGGAGACGAGCACGGCCACGAAGAGGGCGCCGCCGTCGAACACGCTGTTGATCCAGTCGGCCACGCCGGCCAGGGACAGGCCGGTGACGGTGAAGGCCAGAAAGTAGATGGCGATCATCGTTCCCAACACGTTGAAACGACCCGGCTTGATGGCGGTCGCCCCCAGGTAGGCGGCGGCCAGGGCTTGCAGGGTGTCGATGATCTGCCCCGCCTGCGGGTTGCCACCACCGCTGTTCGCCACCAGAAGGACGCCGGCGACGCCGGCCAGCGTCCCCGACAGGACGAAGGCCAGGAGCACGTAGCGCTGCACCCTCAGTCCGACCAGCCGGGCCGCATCGCGATTGGAGCCGATGCTGTAGAGGTAGCGGCCGTAAGGGGTGTGCTCGAGGAGGTAGTACACGAGGAGGGCAGCGACGGCGAGGATGTAGAGGGTCACGGGCAACCCGAACCATGTATCAGTGGCGATGTTGGTCAACCATGGCGAGATGTTGTTGCTGATGGACTGGCCGTTCGTGTACCACTGGACGATGCCGAGAAGAACCGACGAGATGCCCAGGGTGACGATGAGGGAGTTCACCCCTATCCGGGCCACTGTGTTGCCGTTGGACAGCCCGATGAAGGCACCGATGCCGATCGGGAGGAGGATGGCCAGTGGGGCCGGCATCATCAGCCGGGCCATGAACCCGGCNNTATGAGGATGGCCAGCGGTACCGCCATACCCAGGCGCGCCATGAACCCGGCCACCAGGACCTGGACGAGTCCGGCGTTGTTGCCCACCGAGAAGTCGAATTCGCCGCACACGAGCGGGATCATGATGGCCAAGGCCAGGATGCCTGAGTAGGCCTCGCCACCGAGGACGTTCTTGATGTTGGTGGCGTGGGGGAAGGTACCCGAGGTCTTCGACCACACACTGAAGAAGATGAAGGTGGCGACGAAAAGGACGACCAGCGCATAGCGCTCGGCGAATTCGAGCAGAAGCTCACGACTGCGGCTGCGCCCCGGAGGCCCCGATGTGTCGGGAACCGGACTGCCCGCGGTTTCGCCCTCTCCGGCCGCGGCGTCGGCGACGACGGTCATGAAGCCACCTCCTGGGTGCTGAAGGCCAGTTCGGTCAGACGAACGGGCTCGATGTCGGCCCCGCGCAACTCGGCCGTCACCCTCCCGCCGGTGAGAATGACGGCGCGGTCGGCCACCCGTGACAGTTCCTCGAAGTCGCTTGTGACGAGGAGGACGGAGCAACNNGCCTTGCTGATCAGCGAATAGATCTCGGCCCGGGCGTTGACGTCGACACCCTGCGTGGGCTCGTCGAGCAGCAGGACCCGAGGGCTGCGGCTCAGCCAGCGAGCCAGGATGACCTTCTGCTGGTTGCCACCGGACAGGGTGCCCATGATCTGGTTCTCCGAGGACGCCCGAATGAAGTACTTGTGGATGATGTCCCGGGCATCATGGTCGATGGCCCGGTTGCGCAGCCTCAGGGCTCGCCAGTAGCGGCTGATGGACGAAGCCACCACGTTGTCGGCCAGGCTCTGATTGAGGAAGGCGGCCTCCCCGGTGCGGTCCTCGGGCACATAGGCGATGCCGGCGGCCATGGCGTCGCCGATGTCCCGAAACTTCACCTTTCGCCCTGCCAGCTCCACAGTCCCCGACTTGATCGGGTAGGCGCCGAAGATCATCTTCAGCAATTCTGAGCGTCCCGATCCGAGGAGACCGGCGATTCCGAGCACCTCGCCGCGTCGCAGTTGGAAGTCGACCCCGCGCAGAGGGCCGCCCGTCAGACCCTTGGCCTCGAGCACGATCTCATCGCTCTCGACCGGCGGCATGACCGGATACATACGGTCGAGGGTGCGACCGGCGATCAACTCGATGAGCCGCTGCTCGGTGATCTCGTCACCCACAAGGGTGCCGGCCAGGCGCCCGTCGCGCAGCACCGTCGCCTGGGCGGCGGTGTCGATCACCTCGTCGAGCCGGTGACTGACGAAGAGAATGGTCTGACCGGCGGCCGCGAACCGGTTCAGCGCTCCCATCAGGCGCACCACCTCGGCACGCGGCAGGGAGGCGGTCGGCTCGTCGAGAACGAGGACCCCACTGTGTTGCCCTTCCTGGTCCTGCAGAGCGCGGGCGATGGCCACCATGGCTCGCTCGGCCGGGCGCAGCGAGTTCACCAGCGCCTCGGGGCGCACGTTTATCTCGAACCGGTCGAGCAGAGCCTGGGTCTGGCGCCGAAGCGCCCGCCACCGGATCGACCCGACGGCATTGGTGGTGAAGCCGTGGCCGATGACCATGTTCTCGGCCACCGAGAGAGCAGGGAACACCGCCGGGTTCTGGTGCACGAAGTGCAGGCCGAGCGCCTTGGCCTTGGCCGGCGTGGTGTGGTCGGCGTCCATCGTGGTGTCGCCGACCGTGATCGTGCCCCCGGGGTCGGCGTGGTAGACACCAGCCAGGATCTTGATCAGGGTCGACTTGCCCGACCCGTTGCCACCCACAAGGGCGTGGATCTCACCGGGCTGGATGGCGAAGGAGACGTCGATGAGGGCCCGGGTCCCCGGAAACGTCTTCGACAGATGGTCGACACGCAGGGCCGCCCGGGAGGGCGACCCTGCGGTCGGTACAACGGCCTCAGCCGCTTCCGTCGGTTGAGAGATCTGCCCATCACCCGGTTCACCGGGGCCGGGCATCAGCCCACTCCCCACGCCTTCTTGTACTCGGCCTGGTAGTTGATGGGCGGCTCGTAGTCGGCGTTCGGGTCCGACGGCAGGTTGTGGGTGGCGTCGACCAACGTCCAGCCGATGCCGCTGTCCACCGGCTTCGTGTGGTTGAAGACGCTGTTCAGGGTGTCGACGGCGGCCCAGCCCGTCCAGTCGGACGAAATGGCGTTGGTGGCCACGATCTTGCCTTGCCGGATGTCGTCCATCTCGTCGTGGAACCCCTCGCCACCCATGACGCTGACGTGGTTGGGGTTGGTCCCGAGGGCGGGCACGATGCCGAGCGTCGTGGCATAGGTGTACGGGCTCTTGATCCAGGTGGCCTGCGGATACCGCAGCAGCTCGGCCTTGATCTTGGGCACGATGTTCCCGTCGACCAGGTCCTCCTGGGTGATGTCCAGGGTGGCGATGACCTGGGAGCCGTGCGAGGCGGCGATGGTGTCGTCGAAGCCCTTGGCCGTGTAGTAGAGAACCGTGAACTCAGTATCCTGGACGACGATGATCTTGGCCTGGTTGTCGGACTTGGCGATGACGTAGTCGGCCTGGTCGGCGCCGTAGGACTCGGTGAAGGTGTCGAGGTTGGAGTTCTTCGCCCCGTAGTTGGTGATGCCGTCGAACAGGCCCGTCTTCTCATTACCGGCGTTGGGGTCGTTGCAGTCGAAGGCGTACATGGCGGTGATCTTGATTCCCGCCTTCTTGGCTTGTTCCAGGGGACCCTGCACCTTTTGGCAGTCGATGGCGTCGAGGATGATCCCGTTCACATGGGCGGCGATGGCCTGGTCGACGAGGCCGGCGTAGTTGGACGGGTTGAGCTTGGCGTCATAGATGGTCGCCTTCCAACCGATGGCCGCTGCCGCTTCCGTGGCGCCCATGACGGGCACGGCGTTGCTGTCGGCCCCTTGGCCGGCGGAGATGATGGCGATCGTCTTGTTCTTGGCCGCCGGGCGCGAGGTCGCGTTGACCTTGGTGCTCGTGCCCTTGTATCCGGCGGTAGTGGCGGCGATGGCGGCCTTCAGCGCGGTGGCGTCACTGCCCGCCGTCGTCGTCTGGCTACTGCCCGCCGTCGTCGTCGTGGCCGATTTGGTGCTCGAACTGCAGGCCGTCAGGATGAGCCCCGACATCATCAGGACCGCCCCCATGCGAATCAACGCGCCCTTACGGATCATGTGGACTCCCCTTCCCCTGTTCCCCTGGTTGCCGGTCCCGCCGGTGAGACGACGACACCCTAGTTGGGGAACGTGGCCGGGGCTTTGTCGGGGCTTTGTCGGTGCTTTGTCGGTGCTTTGTGGAACCGGTTCCACGGTGGCGCGGAGCTCCGATGCCGGCCCGATGGCAGCCGCGCCACGGAGGCATCGGCCTACAGTGCGGCCATGGGGGACGGGGCACATAATCGGGTCGTCGACCGTATGGCGGTGTACGTCCACCCCGACGCCGGCGCCCTCGGCCGGTCCGCCGCCGACGCCGCCGCCGACGTGCTGCGACGCGCCGTGACCGAGCGGGGGGTGGCCCACGCCATGTTCGCCACCGGCAACTCGCAGCTCGCCTTCGTCGACGCCCTCGTCCTGGGCACTGCCGATGTTCCCTGGTCGGACGTCGTTGTGTTCCATATGGACGAGTACCTGGGCGCCGGTCCGGACCATCCGGCCGGTTTTCAGCGCTGGATCAGGGAGCGGATCGTCGAGCCCGTCGGGCCGCGGGCGGCGCACTACCTCGACGGACGGGCCGATCCCCGGGCCGAGTGCGGTCGCTACGCCGAACTGCTGGAGGCCCATCCCCTGGATCTGTGCTGCCTGGGCATCGGTGAGAACGGCCATCTGGCGTTCAACGACCCTCCCGTGGCCGACTTCGACGATCCTCTGGTGGTCAAGGTGGTCGAGCTCGAAGAGGCCTGCCGCCGGCAGCAGGTCGACGAAGGGCACTTCGCCTCGCTCGACGACGTCCCGGCCCAGGCGATGACTGTCACCATCCCTGCCCTTCTCTCCGCCGCCACCGTTCTCGCCATCGTGCCCGAAGCCCGCAAAGCGGATCCGGTCCGCCGTGCGCTCACCGATCCCGTGTCGACGGCGTGCCCCGCCTCGATCTTGCGGACGCAACCACATGTTGCCCTGCACCTCGATCCCGGTTCGGCCGGCGCCCTCGGGTGGGAGTGAGGCCGCTCACCCCGATCACGGTCGTGCTGGTCGCCCTCACGGTGCTCTCGGCGGGGTGCTCGTCGAGACGGGTGGCATCGGCTCCACCGTCGGTCGTCGTCCCTAGTGGTCTCGACCACGCCTGCGTGGTCCCGAGCTCGGGCGCACCTGACGTGGCGTGGTCCCGGCTGGCCGATCCCATCCTGAGCGAACCGCAGGCGGGGGTGAAGGACCAGGCCTTGATCTGGGCGCTCGGTCGGTGGCACATGCTCTTCAGCGACGTCACCGACGACGCGCAGCTCCCCGGGGGGGTGCGATGGGACATCGCCACCGCCACCAGTACCGACCTCGTGCACTGGTCGTCACCCCTGCCGTGGCCTGCGCAACGGGGGGTGATCGGGGTGGTGTCGCCCGACGTCGTGCGCAGCCCGACGGGCACCTTCGTCGTCACCTACGACTCGGGCCCCGGGGAGGTGGGCGGCGGGGCGCCGAAGCTCTATTACCGGACGTCGGCGAACCTCGAGACGTGGTCGGCTCCTCACCCCCTGGCCCGGACCCTCGGACCCGCCCCCGCCGACCGCATGATCGATCCGGCACTGGCCTGGACCGGCCACGGGCTCATCCTGGGCTACAAAGCGGGCGCCGGCACTCAGCATTTCGAGATCGCCTGGTCGAGAAGCGGCTCTGTCGCCGGTCCTTGGGTGTCGGTGGGAAAACCCGACATCTCCCTGTACAAGGACACGGTGGAGAACTACGAGTTCCTCACCATGGGCGGACGTTGGCATCTGGTGGCCACCTCCAACACCCTCGACCAGCCATGGCTGTTCACTCTCTCAGGTGACCCGCGGTCGCCGGCCTCGTGGCTCCACTGGACCGGAGCCACCGAGCTCGCTATCCCCTCTCAGACGTGGAACTCCGGGACGGGCGTGTCGAGCGTGAACTACGAACACGCCAACTCTGTCTTCCTCTGTGACGCCCGTTCCGCCGACGGTTACTACTACGCCACCTACGCCGGCAGTGACGAGCTCACCCAGTTCGACGGCTGGGGTCATGCCGAGATCGGCATCGCCCGTAGCACCGACCTCGTCCACTGGCAGGTCCCCGGATAGGCCCGCTACGACTCTTCGGCGCCGGCGCCACCCAACCACTTCTCCAGGAACGGGTAGGCGGCGTCCCCGTGCCATTGGTGACCACCTTCGAACACGTCGTGGGCGATCCGGTCCCCGCCCGCACCGAGCGTGGCGTAGACAGCACGGAGTCTCTCGTACCCGGCGGAAGCGACCGTGTAGGGGAACAGATCGTCCTGGGTTCCGCTCTCGATGAGCAGCGGCCGGGGAGCGATGAGGGCCCCGAGGTGCACATGTTCGAGTTGGCCGAGCATCCCCGTGAGCACCTGCGAGCCGCACATGTTCCAGGGCATCTTGTGGGCTTCGGCCCACGACGAGAAGTACCCGCTCACCACGCAGGCGGCCACACGTTCATCCCAGGCGGCCAGGAACAGGGTCACCGTTCCTCCGTACGAGAGGCCGACCATGCCGATGCGGCCGGCGTCCACCAGGGGATGGGCCTCGAGCACGTCGAGGCAGCGGGCCAGGTCCCACAGGTTCTGCGCCAGCGGGTTCTCCCCGGCCATCACGGCGTGGACGAGGTTGGTGTCACAGACGTAGTGGTCCGGGGGGTTCCAGTCGGCTCTCTCGCCGAAGCACCGCATATCAGGGGCCAGCACCACATACCCACGCCGGACCAGTTGGACGGCGTAGTCGCCGTTGGGGGCCGGCGTTTCGGCCAACCCGCAGACCAGCGATTTGCCCGGACCGTGGCCGTGGGCGGCGAGGACGGCCGGTCCCGGCGACACCCGACCGTCGGGCACGAGGAGATAGGCGGGAACCGACATCGTCACCTCGGTGTCGAAGACGACCGTGTCGCGCCTGTATCCCTGGCACTGGACGCTCTCGAGGGTCTCGAGCTCGAGCGGGACGGGCTCGGGGAAAGGGCCGAGCAGCGCCCCCAAGCGGACCCGGCAGCGCACACGCCACTCGTCGAGAGCTCGGCCGTCGCCGCTGGGCAGCGGGTCCTCGAGTCGCTGCTGCTGGAGGCGGACCATCCACGAGTACCACGGCGAGAAGTTGCGCTGCCGGCCTTGTGTCTGCGCCGGCGGCGAGACCTCAACCCGTGACAAGGGGCCTCCAGCTGTGAATCACCTGCCAGCAGGTTCCCTGTGTCTTCTTCTGGTACGTGAGGACGCACGCCGAGGACGGCGGGACGTTGTTGTGTATGGCGACCACCTGGTACTCGTCGGGTCCGGCGTACTTGCCCGGCCCGTAGCTCAAGCTCGGTGAGAACGTGCCCTGGAAGGTCTTGATGCTCGCCATCGCCTCGACGAAGCTGCGCCGCGTCAGGTTGCGCCCGGCCTTCCTCGCCGCCGTGGCGAACAGTTCGATCCCCTGGCACCATGCCGCGATGGGACCCTGTTCCTCTATGTAGGGCGACGGCTTCTCTCCGTGGATGAGGGTCTGTCCCGGCAGGGGCTTGGGGTTGGCGGCGTGCCACACCTTGTAGCAGTTCTCCACACCGGGGTCGTAGCCGCCCTTGCTCACCGCTGTCGGCGGCGCGTCGGTGCCGCCCAGGGTCTCGACAGTGACTCCCTCCTGGCCGTTGAGTTCCTTCTCGTAGGGCACCGGGATGAGCCCCAGTGCCGACTCGATGGAGCCCTCGTAGTCCGACAGCAGCAGCTTCGGGTAGTACTTCTCCTGGAACTCCGCCTGCAGGTAGGGGAACATGGCGTTGAACGGCATGAGCGGGATCACCGACGTGATGCCGGCCGCCTGCAGGTGCTGCACGATCAAGGGGGCGGCGGCCCCCGTCGAGGCCGTGTCTGAGGGATCGGCCGGGATGGTCTCGATCATCGGTTTGGCGATCCCGGCGCGCTTGAGATCGGGGAGCAGGTACTTGTTCAACGCCGACTGGTCACTGGCGCGGTCCCCGGCCACGATGGCCACCTTCCGGGTCCCTCCGACCAGCTTCGCCCCCTTGGCCCAGGCCACCAGGGTGCTCAGGATCGACGCCTGGTCGGGACCGGTCCACCACAGGTAAGGGGCGCCTTCATTTATCCAATTGGTGGTCGTCGTCCACTGCCCGATGAAGGGCGTGTGCCCTTCCTGGGTGATGCACAGCTGATTGTCACCGGCCCACGATCCCAACCCGTCCACCACGGCGAACACGGGTGGAGTGCCCTTGGTCCACTGCAGGCAATCGGCGCGCATCCCGGCTTTGTTGGTGGGGTCGAAGGGCACGATCATGGCTTTGATCTTGCGGCCGTTGATCCCGCCGTGGGCGTTGGCCGCGTTCACGAAGGTGTGGATGGCCCTCGTCTGCGCCGCGAACTCGGTGTCGCCGGCGAAGCCGAAATTCGACGACAGGACGGTGAGGTTCGAGACGGGGAAGACGACGTTGATGGTGGTCTTGGAGACACCCCGGCTGCTCCTGCTGGCCTTGTTCAGGGCGGCGATCCCGGCGGCCCGGGCCGTGGGAGTAGTCACATTGGGGCGGGCCTGCTTGCGGGTGCGCGGGGACTGCCAGAAGACGGCGTCGCGGCCACGAGCCCTGGTGAAGACAATCTGGGAGCGATTTTCCCGCCCTCGGTCGAGGACGAGGTCGATGGCGGCGCCCCGCCGGACACAGGACCCGAAGGCCTGCCCGTTCGACGATGTCGGGGCGTCGGGCCACTCGTCCGCCGAGACCGGATAGCAGTACCGGGCGTTGGTGCGCGGCCAGGTCCCCGAGGTGCGGAACACCATCCCGCCGGCCAGCGGCAGCAACAGCAGATACGGCAGCCTGGAGTCCGGGTCCGGGTTGCGGGCGATCAGCAGTTCCACGCTCTTCAGCCTTTCGCCCGATCCGGCCCCGCAGGCTCGCGGCCCAGCTAACACCCCAAGATTGCCGGGATGACCACGCACGGCCGCGGCCCCCTTCCCGGTAATGGCACGGCAGCGGACTACGCCTCGTCTAGCGAGCTGTTTCCGGTGGTGGCCAGTCGCCGGGCAGCTCGTTCAGCCGGCGGGCATAGTCGGCAGGATCGGGCTGCCTGCGCTCGTTGAGGGCCCGGT
>PKWD01000073.1 GCA_003131945.1 Acidimicrobiaceae bacterium | reverse complement strand
ATCGCCGCCTCCCCCGACGGCGGCGGCTACTGGCTCGTCGGTGCCGACGGTGGCGTCTTCGCCTTCGGCACCGCCGTCTTCTCCGGGTCGCTGTCGGCCGTCCATCTCGTCGGCCGCATCGTGGGTATCGCCCCCACGGCGAACGGCGGGGGTTACTGGCTGGTGGGGACCGACGGCGGTGTCTTCGCCATCGGTGACGCCCGGTTCGTCGGTTCCCTGCCGGCGACGCCGGTCCGGGTCGGCAACGTCGTCGGCATCATCGCCGTGCCCGGCAGCGGCTATCTCCTGATCGGTGCCGACGGTGGTGTCTATGCCTTCGGAGATGCCGGCTTCCACGGGTCGATAGCGGGCACCAGGTTGAGCCGTCCGGTCGTCGGCGGCGGCGACGCGTAGCCCTCTCCTGGCCCCTCGACCCCTACGCCTGAGGCTGGGCCGGCCACAGCGGAACATCGTTCCAACCGGCGCCTCCCCATTGCCTTCTCGCCGTCCAGCCCCGGCCGTCCCAATAGGCCTGATCGTTGTTGTTCGACCCACCTGGTACCAGCCCGGTTCCTGCGCCGTGCTCGGAGGGGGCGGAATGTGCACCTGATGCTGGTGCACCGCTCCGGCCGACTGAAGTCTGTTCTGCGGCCCCTGGAGAGCGGGCCAGTCGGAGAAGGCGAAGATCAAGAACACCACCCAGTTGAGAATGACATCGATGAACTCGACTATGGCCAAGCGTCCGGCCGTCTCGAAACCGAACGATGAGAGCGTCTTGACGGAGTTGATGGTGACGGTGAGGATGATGATCCACAGCACCACCACCGACAGGGGAGCCAGGATCCACGCCCCGGAATACCCCGCCTTGGTGATGATCGTCACCATGGCGATCACCGTGATCACGGCGACTCCGACGGCCACCACCAGAACGACAGCGCCGGATGTCGCCAGCACAACCGCCACGGGCTACACCTCCCACCTAGGAAAAGCCCTCGGAGCAGACTACGCGATTCGAAGTTGACGGCCCCCAGCCGGTCACACCACTAGAGGGACGTCAGTGGTGGACCTGCGGCCGTGTGACGTGTACCGGGGGGGTCGACGGCGAAGGGCGCCGGTCCGCCCCACTCGTCGAGATAGACCAGCTCGTCCAACGGCCGTCGCCGGACGGGGCCATGGTTGCCCCGGGGACGGCCCAATGTGATGGTGGCGGCCACGAACACATCAGCGGGGATACCCAACAGATCCCGCAGCTCGGCGTCGACGAACAGGTTCCAAATCGTCATCACGCCGCCGTAGCCGAGTGCCCGGGCCGCCAGCAGCAGGTTCTGGCAGGCCGGGTAGATCGAGGCGCCCTCGGCGGAAAAAGGCTCGCGATAGCGAACCATGCACGGCAGGATCAGAACCGGCACGTCGTCGAGATGTTCGACGTACTCGTCCATCGTCCGGGCCATGGCCGCCTTGGGTGAGCTCCTGTCGGCCCCTGAACCTTGGTCGTAGCGGTCAGCGGCGCGCTTGGTACCCCAAGCCTGGCGCGCCCCGGCGGCGATGAGGTGTTTGGCGGCCGCTGCCTTCGGCCCGTCGGTGAGCACCAGGAATCGGAACGGTTGACGATTGGAGCCGCTCGGCGCTCGACTGGCGGCGAATAACACGTCGCGCAGGACCGGTTCGGGGACCGGCTCGTCGCGGTAGCGGCGGATCGCCCGGGTGGTGCAGATACCTTCGAGCAGCCCCACCGTGTCCGGGGCCAGAGGCGATGCCGTCTCCACGTCAGGTCTCCGTTCACTCGATTCCGGATGACTTCTCACAAACCTGCGCTCAGCGCGACCTGCGATTGCGGAACCAGGAGTCGCCGCTTTCCGCCCATTTCTGTCCGGAAAGAAGTCGGCCGCCGATGGTGCTGGAGTGACAACCGTGATGCGATGAGGCTGTCCGAGTATGTACCGGGTGCAGCAGACACCGCCATGTCTATCGCCGTCCGCTCGAGAATCACACCCACGCGTCCTCCGGGGCGGAAAAACCCGCTTGCATCGGCTCCCCCATCTGAGAATACTGGGGCTCCTGGTGAAAGGTGGGAGCCATGAGAATGTCTGCCCGGTTGATTTCCACGGCCGTCATCGTCGCTGCATCGGTCGTCGGCGTGTCCGCAGCCACCGGCGCGAAACCGCCGCCTCCGCCACCGCCGACGGCCTACACGTGCTCGGGGACCTTGACCGCCCCGGCATTCATCCCGTCGGGTACGTACACGTCGCTGACCATGCCTCCGGGATCGATCTGCGAGATCCCCGGGCCGAAGCCGGTCACCGTTCTCTCCGGGGTCACCTTGCAGGACGGGTCCGGGTTGGCGACCGGGGTGACGGCCAACGCCGCCGACCTGAAGATCGTCGGAGACGTGATGCTTCAGCCGGACTCGCTCTTTGTCGCCGGACTGAAGAACGAGAGGCACCCCGTCAACATTCTGGGGCAGGTGACAGTGATGAGCGGGGCGCTCTTTTACCTGGGCACCGAGCGTCCCGGCAAGCCGCCCTTCGCCTCGATTCAGGGTTCGGTCACGGCCCAGGACCCCTCCGCCGTCGTGATTCAGAACACCACCATCGGCGGCCCCGTGTCGGTGTTGGGCGGCGGCGCCACCAACGCCATCGTCGAAGCGTTGTCCCACAATGCACCGGAAACCAACTACACCGATTTTGAGGACGACCAAATCAACGGTGGGATCACCGAGGTTGACTATGGCGGCGTCTGGGCCGGCGTGATCCGGTCGATCCTGAGCGGGTCCCTGGCGTTTGCCAACAACAGCGAGCAGACCATCGACGAGTATGACATCGGCTCGGACATCATTTCCGGGTCGGCCTACTGCGCCGATAACAATCCTGCCCCCAACATCGGGGCGAGCTCCGGGTCACCCAGCATCGTCGACGGCAACACGTTCGGCGATCAGGCCGCAACCTGCACCGGCGGTCCCAACGGCGAGACTGGTCCTCCTGGCTGATCGACTTGCGCCGCGTTTCCCTGGCCTTGCATCACGACGCCGTGGGTGATGCTGCCTACATGCACCTCAAAGGAAGTTGAGCACGTCGCCGTCGATGTCGAGTCGGCCGTTCGGTTCCACCCGGACGACTTCGAGCCCGTCCTTCGACAGCAGCGCCGTGACACACTCTTCGGAAGCGGCGACGAGGGTTGAATCGAAATCGATCTCGGTGCCGACGCACCACGCCCGGTCGTCCGGCCACACGAGGCTGGGCGTCACATTGAGCGGTGACCGACCGAGCTCGCAGGCAGAGCGAAGGGGCGCCTTGGCCAGAATGTACTTTCGGGCCGGGTGCTCGAAACGAGGAGCGTCCTCCACGCGCTGCTGCACCTCTTCCAGCGCCGTGTTGAACCGCTCGATCTCCTGCTGACGCGCCTTGAACTCGGCGCCCTCGCTATCGCCTCCGAAGGACGCCACCCTGGTCCCACCGATCCCCCACCCCTCCCATATGCCCAGCCAGCAGGTCTCGGCGGTCGTCGTCCGACTCGCCAGAGCCGCAAAAAGGAGATGGCAGCGGTCGCAGGACAAGCAGCCCACCTGCGGTTCCCGGGTGTACGGGGGTGGAAATGCTGACTCGGGATGCGCCAGGCTGAGGCGTCCGAACTGCATGAGAGGGTGATACGTCCTATCGCTCCAATCAGCGACGGCGCGCCAGGTCACATCGACATCGCGCCACGTCATGACCGGATCTGGCTCGCTTCGTGTGGCGGGGTGGAGCACTCTGGCGTAAGCGGGATATCCCGAGGGGACGATGCTCGCTACACGGGTGCCTCTACCCGATCCCCACGGAAGAAGTCGGGGAAGAATCCACTCGCTCGGCGACAGGTCCTCGTCTTGGAGAGCAACCTCCTCGGGCCATATGGGGTCACGCCAGGAACTCGTCACGTCGTCCGTTGCTTCTGTACGTCCCTGTGCGTGATGGAAAGGAATGCGACCAGGCCGATGATGGCGACGGCCAGGACGACGGCGATCCGACCGTCGCCCCAGCCGAGTCCACTGACCCGGGTTGGCTTGCCGACCCAGTCGGCGAACGACGCGCCGACCGGGCGGGTGACGACGTAGGCGAACCAGAAAGTGAATATGGGGCTCCATCGGAACCAGCGATAGCCGATGGCGGGGATCAATATGATGGCGGCGAAGAGCAGGATCGAGGCGCCATAACCGAGGTGAAGAGTCACCGCCGTCAGGTCTCCTACGGCGGTGCCCATGGCAAAAGTGGCGACGACCGCAGCCCAGTAAAAGGCTTCGCGGCGTGGCGTATCGATAGTGTGGATCGAGAGCGTCTTCTCCGTCCGTTCCCAGACCACGAAGACCGCAGCCAGGACGATGGCGTACAGGATCGAAGACGCGTCGTAAGGGACGTGAAAGCCGACGTGAAGCACATCGGCGGCCATGGTGCCGAAGACGCCCACTCCGACCACCGCCAGCCAGTAGGCCCAAGCGATATACCGGTGCCTCGAGAACTGGATCAAGAGTGCCACGCAGAAGCCGATGAACCCGAGGCCAACGGCCGGAACGGGGTTCAGCGTCTTGACCAGGTAGTCCGAAGTCGCCTCACCCAGGGCTGTCGACAGCGCCTTGATGACCCAGAAGTAGACGGTGATCTCGGGAACTCTGAGAGCCCCGCGGGTTGTCCATGGTGACGGAAGGGCGTGTTCGGTCATGCCATCAGCATGCCCTGGGACGTCCCGTGGCGCCCAAGTCGCCACGGAGGATCGCTATCGGGATTTCCCGGGTCGAGGCCGGTGGGAGGGCCCGGACAAACCGTCCGTGTCACGCGGTTCTGTCCTCCCCGGTGACGACCAACGTCGTGACGAAACCGACGGCGACGAGGTAGACCGTTGGGGCCCACGAACCCGCAGACAGACCCCGTCGGAATCGACACGTCGAGCTGATCGACGACCGTGCGATCCCCAAACCGCTTGGTGAGTCCGGACGTGGCGACGGCGTTGGACTCGCCGAGGGAAGTCACCCACGCACAATACGGGTCGGAGGTGGCGAAATCGACCGACCTGAGGATGATCCTTCGACCCCGAGACTCATCCTCCAGTCGGATGTCACAGCGGACCCTGTGGACAGGCCAACGCTACTCCGTAGCCGGATCGATTTACGGGCCCTCGCCGCCGGTGGCGGTGCACGAGCGTGGATCCCATGGCTGGAGAGGTGAGGTCGACCCCGAGGCCGCTGAGAGGTTCGGGCTGTTGGCCAGTGGCCCCGCAACCGTGGTCGTCGTGACAGAGCGGTCCCCGGCGCCTGACGGGGTGCTGGACGTCGAGGACGGGGAGCCTGTGGCGGACGCCGAAGACGAAGGCGAGGGAATCACGGCGAAGTTGGAGCCTGTCACGACCACGACATCGGCGTTCTCCGACGCCGGAAGAGGGGAGCCCACATCGATGGTGTCTGAGGTGGAACCCGCGCCCGCTGAAGCACCTGCTTGGGCTGGCCCGCCCCCGGCCACCAGCCCTGGGTCATAGCCGAGGACCGCCAGTCCCGACATCGCCGTCTGGACACGGAGGGCGTCACTCAGTTCTGCAGGATTGGCATAGAGAATCGTCGTCTCGGTCGTGGTCGCCGCGGCGGGGGTATCGGTGATCGACGTCACGTGAAAGCCGAGCTGCCTGAGGCCCCCCGCTGTGGTCGATCCCCCATTGTCGGTACCGCTGCCGTTCTCGACGGCGACGGTGAAAGTGCCCGGCAGGGGGAGCGCTGTGCCGGATGCGTCCTCCGTCGGCTTGGTGCCGAGGAATTGGGACGCGACCTCCCGGTCCTCGGGCTGGACGGGAAAAACGATGTCTCCGTATCCACCACCGTCGTAGTAGTACCCCTGTCCGTCGACCACCACCGGAAGGGTGTACTGAGGGACGTCATTGGGGTCGACGCCGTGGAAATCGAGGATGAGGTGGGCCATGGCCGTGGCCGAGAAGCCCTTGTCGACGACGAGGTTGCCCGAGAGCGAGTCGATCAGTTGGAGGTCGGAGATGAAATTGCCGAGCCCGCGTTTGGCGACCGTCGTGGCGAGGACGCGGAGGAACTCATGATCGCGTCGGATCCGGCTCAGGTCGCTCTGCGGATCGTACGGCCAGGCGTACCGGGGTAGGCCGCTGTCGCCTGGCGGCTGGTACTGGAGATGACGGGCACGGACGACGGCGAGCGCTTCGAAGCCGTTGAGCGTCATGCAGCCGGTGTCCGGAACGTAGAGCGACGACTCCTGGTCATAGACGGGCATGGGAAAATACATCTTGAGCCCGCCCAGGGCTTGGACGACACCCTGGAAGCTGTCGAAGTTCAGCTGCACGTAGTGCTGGATGGGGATGCCGAAGTCGTCAGTGATGGCGGCGATGAGCTGACCGGGACCGTCGGGCGATCCCAGAGCGGCATCGATCTTGTTGACGCCCCCGGGGCGGGCGTTCGGGACGAAGGTGTCTCGAGGAATCGACAAGATCGACGCCCGGTGATGATCAGGATCAAGGTGCAGGATCATGACCACGTCGCTGTTGACGCCCGTCACTCCTTCGTCACACAATCCGAAAGCGATGTTTTGCTCCTTCAGGCCGCACCGGGTGGTCGAACCGATGAGGAGGATGTTCTCCACGTCCTTCTGATTGCCCGTCGTCCGCACGGTGGAAAGGTGTTTCACACTGACCCGGTGGATGCGCCCGTTCTCGTACCAGAGAAAGGCGGCCCCGGCGGCGATGACCAGGACCACGAGTCCCACAAAGCTTCCAACGGAGATGAAGACGATTCTTCTGCGTCGTCGCGAACGTTGGGCATGTTTCGCTTTTCGTCGCTCTATCCGCGACGGGAGTGCCGTACTGACGCCGTTCGGCTCGGCCGCGCCCGGCCCATCAGGGTGCGGCGAGGCGCCCGACACGTCGGGCGCACTGTCGTCAGACGGCTCGTCGGTCACGGTTTGCCATCGCTGTTCGAGAGAGAAGAGGCTCTTTGGCGCCGGTGCTCATGGTGTCGGGACAGGTTGGGCGTCGCGTCGCGATGTGGAGAGTGCTGCCGTGACGGCCCACAACCCAGCCACCGAGACGAGTCCGCGGCGTCTGACTTTAGCTGCATCCTTTCCCTCTTCCCGATTCCGTTACGCCCGGGCCACCGTGGCGCGATCGAGCGTGGATTCCCGGGCGTGGACGCGCAGAGCCCAAACCCCTTCCTCCATGGCCGTCGAGCCTCACGAAGCGTCGGGAGCGGTGGCGACGGACTCCGTGGGGTCGGGACATCGTCGTGAGCATCGTCCCACCATGGTGTGGGGCCGGACCCCATCTGAAACGCCAATGTCACCCAAAAGATCGATTCGACATTGAGCCGTCTCTTCACGCGCTGGAGCCCTTCGCAAGAGCCGCGTTGAGTGCCGCAATCAGATCCTCATCTTGGGATTGCAGATGCTTCTGGATCTCGAGCGCCTCGCTCAAGATTGCCTCGGCGTCCTTATACGTGTTCTCCGAGCGTTTGTCCGAAGAAGCGGCCGCAATGTTTTGCCCGACGATGATGATCGACAGCAGGACGAGCTGGAGAAACGTCTGGGCGATCCAGGCGATGATCCCTTCACCACCCGGTTTCAGGGCGGGCAGCAGTCCGATGAAGGCAACCGCGGCGAACAAATAAGCGCACCACATGGTGCCCACCCCGTCGGTGATCTTCACGGCCAACCACGCGTTGAACTTGGTTGTCGCCTTCTCCCGCAGGACATCGACGGTTTTCACCGGTTTGTCCAGGTGCTGGAGGCGCTCGACGGTGTGCGGATGCGGTACGTGGACGTAGCTCATGGTGGCCACTCCTCTTTCTTCGGGTGTCCAACCCTCTCACGACAACCCCGGTAGGTCTTTGTCACCGTCCAAGTCAATGGGGTGTGCGGTGGCAAAGAGACGTGTCCGCTGCGGTGGCCGGGTGGTCGTGGCTACCCGTCACATGGTCTTCAGGGTTCTTCAGCTTGGGCCACATCCTTCATCGGAGCTTCACAGACGCCGGAACAGCGGTCGCCGATATCGTCCGGTCAGAGAGCAGTTACGTTGCCAGGGTGCTCGCCCTCTTCCTGGTCGCGATGTCGGTCGGCTTGGACAATTTCGGGGCTGCCACCGCCCTCGGGATCTCCGGTGTGGACGGGAGACTTCGCCTTCGGGTGGCCCTGATCTTCGGTGTCTTCGAGGCGGCCATGCCCCTGCTCGGGCTCCTGCTCGGCCACTCGTTGGCCCACGACCTGGGGACCGCGGCCAAGCCCATCGGAGGCGCCCTGCTGGNNTGCTGGGTCTTGTCGGTGCGTACGCAGTGGTCAGCGAACTCGTCGGCAAGAAAGAGGCTGCCAGAGAGCCCGAGGTGGGCGTCAAGCACCTCGTTCTCATCGGCGCCGTCCTGAGTATCGACAACCTCGTCATCGGCTTCGCCCTGGGTACCTACCATGTCAACGTTGCCATCGCTGCCATTGCCATTGCCGCCGTCAGCGTGGCCCTCTCGTTGTTCGGCCTGGAGCTCGGCAGACACCTGGGCGAGCGGATCGGCCGACGAAGTGCACTCGTCGGCGGTGCTGTGCTCATCCTCGTTGGTGTGGCCGTCGGAGCGGGTCTGCTGTAAGCGGCTCCGTGTCAGTGGGATCCGCGTCAGTGGGATCTGTGGCCCTGGGATCTGTGGCACTGGGATCTGTGTCATCCGTGGTCCGGCTGTGATTGTGCGCGACGATTAACCGCCATGGAGACACCCGCCTGGCAGAGTCATTGGCACAAGCACCCAGGGGTGCGATCCGGCGATCAGCTGTCACTCGGCGAGCGTTCGGCGGATCGGATGCGCAACATGATGGGGTCGTGGCCCTTCGTCTTCTCGTTCTTTGCCATCATGATCGCCTGGGCCATCATCAACACTCTTCTCTTCGAACACGTCCTCCATCACAAGGCCTTCGACCCGTACCCTTACATTCTGTTGAACCTGTTTCTCTCCATGCTCGCCGGCGTCCAGGCCGCCGCTCTCCTGATCGCCGCCAAGCGTGCTGATGCCATTTCATCTGAGGTCGCAGTCCACACGGCCAACAACACCGACGACATCAAGACGCTGATCGCTGAGAACACGGTCCTCACCTCGCAGGTGAAGAAGGCCACTGATCTTCTCGACGAGATACACCTTCACGTGTCCAACATCGGCAAGAAGATCGGAGCAGACCTGGGTCGGTTTGCTCCCGGCGAGGCGCCCCCCACACAAAGCTGATCAACCTTTGCGCTCGCTCATCGGCCCGGACATCCCCGGGCCACCGCCGGAACGTCGGTACGGTTGTCTCAATGGATGACGCGCCGAAGCGCAGCCGAGACGACATTGTCGCCTGGGGGGTTGCGTCGCCCGGTGAGCCCCGCTGGCCCGCCCTGCTGGCGATCCTGGCCGCCATGGCGCTCCAGCTCATCCTGCCCGACAGTCTCATTCGAGGACTCGGGAACCGGGGTCTCGTCCCCGGCTTCGAGGGGGCGCTGATCGTGGTCCTCCTCATTTCCAATCCCGGGCGTATTTCGAAGGAGGAGAAACGGCTCCGCGTCATCGGCGTCTCGCTGATCGCGCTCACCACCGTGGCCAACGTGATCTCGCTCGGCGAGCTCCTCCATGCGCTGCTCTACGGCAGCAAAGCGGGAGGTCGCCCCCTCGTCTACGCCTCGGTGCCTATCTGGTTGACGAACGTCATCGTGTTCGGGCTGTGGTATTGGGAACTCGACCGTGGCGGTCCCGCCGCCCGCCCGTCCCCGAGCCACCGCCGGCCGGACTTCCTGTTCCCCCAGATGTCGACTCCGGGGTCATCCCCGGGGTGGGCGCCGAGCTTGCTCGACTATTTCTACACATCGTTCACCAACGCCACTGCGTTCAGCCCGACGGACACCATGCCGCTCACCGCATGGGCGAAGCTTCTCATGATGCTGCAGTCTCTCGCTTCGCTCGTCACCGTCGCCGTCGTCGTCTCTCGAGCAGTGAACATCCTGAACTGAGTACGCCAGCGTCGCTCGTTACACGCGTGCCTTGATTCGTTGCAGCTGCCGAGCCACCCGGGGGGACAGTTCGGCGATGCTTCGTTCTGCGTGGTCTCGGTGCTCGGCGATCGGATGTTGCGCCTCGGTCAGTAGGGCGTCGAGGACCTCCTTCCGGCTACGGGCAGGACTCAGGCGCCAACCGTGCGGAATGAGCGGTCTACCTTTGACCGCGGCAAAGTCCACAATCGTTTCCGGTTGGACGAATGGGCGGGGTAGGTGTCTCAGGTAAAGGGATCCGACCTCATAGAGGGTCATGCCTGCAGCCGTGAGGGCGTTGACCATCTGCTGGGGGGTCGTCCCGTGGTTACGAAGCATGTATCCGTTGGACTCGATCACCATGCCGCGGAGATCCCGCAGGGACCGTGGAGCACCGGCGAGAGCCGCCTGTTCCTTACCCTCGATGTCGATCTTCGCCCATGTAAAGGGTCCACCGGACAGATCGTCGACCGTCGTGGCAACGCACGGACGGGTCCGGTAGCCGTGGTCAGGGTTGATTTGTGGCGTCGAAATCGTGCCGTAGGGGCCCAGGTCGGCGAACTCCACGTCGCCGACGTGACTGTCGATGACCGCCTCGATGACCTCGATGTTGCTGAGCCTGTTCCGTTGACAGGCCGATTGCAGCACGTCGGCATTACTTGAAGAGCCCTCAACGGCGATCACCCTCGCCCCGAGCATGGCGGCGGGGATCGCGAATGTTCCAAAGTGTGCTCCGAGGTCAAGCACCGTGTCACCTGGCTCCAGAATGGAGAGGAGCCACATGAGGGCACCTGAGAGTTTCCACTCACCACTCATCATCTGTCTCCCGATCGGATCCTCGAGGTCCAGATCGACGACCAGGTCGTAGGAGATGTGCACGGAGCCCACATCGAGCGTGGACGGAACAATCTCTTGTCGCACGATCCAACTATAGGCAAACAACAGTGCTCGACGACCGGGCTTCGTGCCGGACGCTGAAAAGTCCGTCCTCGGGCAGAGATGATTCTCTCGAGGGTAAACCGTCAGTACTTGTGAGGGTGGATCGTGAGGACAGGAGAGAATCGTGGTCCGGACCACGCCGACCTCTGGATCGGGCCGCTTGGGAGGAGATTATCTTGAGCAAAGTGCTTTGGCACATCACAATGTCGTTCGACGGTTTCGTCGCCAAACCGGGCGATGACATGACATGGCTCTTCGCCGGCGGCTTCGCCCCGGACTCACAGTTCGTGGACGGACTCCTCGATCAGATCGGTGCCGTGCTCATCGGACATCGCACCTACCACGGAGGCGACACCGAGCAAGGGGCAAAGACGGAGAAGGGTAGGGCCTACGGGGGGCATGGCAGGGTCCGCAGTTCGTGTTCACCCGAGACGCTCCCGACGCCGCAGCTCCTGGCTTCTCCTTCGTGAGCGGCGATATGGCGACGGCTCTCGAGGCGGCCAAGGAGGCTGCCGGCGACAAGTACGTGGCCATCTTGGGCCCCAGCACGGCGAAAAGATACTGAACGCCGGGTTGCTCGAGGGTTCGACCTCGGGGGGCGCAGAGCACGCGGACGGTGAGTCGGTTCTCACTAGGCAGCCACCGGTAGAGCTCTATATGGACGAAGGCCATGGCATGGCCCTCGTACACGGTCGTGACGCCCAGGGCGTTGTAGGTACGCATGGCCCGCTCGGTACCAGGCACGACGGCATCGAGCTGCAACAGCGGGAGCTGGTTCAGCAGCTCGTGCATGAAGGGGCTGTCGCCGTAGTAGTTCGTCACCGAGCCGTGCAGGCGTCCGGTGGGCTCGTCGGACGGGTCCTTTTCGATCCAGACGTTGTCGGCCCTATCGGGTGTGTCCCTGCTGATTCCTAGCTGGCGGAGCGCCACCGTGCTCATCGCACGCACATTCGGGGTCAACGGCGCCCACGCCTGGAGAAGACCGGATGCTCGGGCGTGGCCCGGTCGAGCACCGAGCGGTCGGGCAGCTCCCCCTCGCTGAGATCACGATAGGAGCGCCGGATGAAATAGTGCGGCTCACCGACCGGCGTCGTCATGATCCACGCTCCGGCCGATACGTTGTCGGCCCACCGGGCGATCCGGTCGACGATGTCCTGGTGCGAGCGGGCGTCGGCAAGATCGACCAGTGGTTCGGCCAGCGCGCCGAAGTGCATCAGGTGAGGGTGGGTGTCAATCAGGCCGGGCATGACAGTAGCCCCGTCGAGATCGACCGTCTCGGCCTTCGACGCAAGTCGCGATCTCACTGAGTGCTCGTCCCCGACGGCAACGATCCGGCCCGCGTCGATCGCCACTGCCGTCGCTACGGTGCCGCGAGCGTTGCAGGTGATGACGTGAGCGTTGGCGAAAACGATGGCGCTCACTACCCGGATACACGGCATGGCTCTTCGAGGACACCTGTGCCCGTCTCGGGGTCACACAGTCGATGGGAAGGGTCGGGTCGTGTTT
>PKWD01000417.1 GCA_003131945.1 Acidimicrobiaceae bacterium | reverse complement strand
TGCTCGGTCCGAACGGCGCCGGCAAGACATCGACGGTCGAGACCCTGGAGGGCTACCGCCACAAGACATCGGGGTCGGTGCGGGTCCTCGGCCTCGACCCCCGCACCGACCACCGGGCGCTCGTGGCCCGGATGGGGGTGATGCTCCAACGCGGCGGGGTCTATCCGGTCATGGGGGCGCGCCGGGCCCTTCGACTCTTCGCCCGTTACTACGAGGCGCCCGAGGATCCCGATGAGCTGCTCGAACTGGTCGGGCTGACGGCCGTGGCCGGGACACCGTGGCGGCGGCTGTCAGGGGGCGAGCAGCAGAGGCTGTCGCTGGCCCTGGCCCTGGTGGGCCGGCCCGAAGTCGTCTTTCTTGACGAGCCCACGGCCGGGGTCGACCCCGAGGGCCGCCTGACCATCCGCCAGGTCATATGTGAGCTGCGGGACCGGGGGGTCTGCATCGTCCTCACCACCCACGAGCTCCCCGAAGCCGAGCGTCTGGCCGACGAGGTCATCATCCTGGCCGCCGGCCGGGCGGTGGCCCGGGGAACGGTGGCCGAACTGGCCGCCACCGGCTCGTCGCCGGCCATCCGCTTCGGCGCGCCGGCCGGGGTCGACATCACCTCCCTGGCCATGTCGGTGGGGGCGGCACCGGCAGACCTGGTCGAGGAACGCCCGGGACAGTACGCCCTGGCCGGCGCCGCCTCGGCCGGACGGGTCGCCGCGCTGGCCGCCTGGCTCGACGAGCACGACCTCCCCCTGGCCGACCTGCGCACCGGAGGCGGTTCCTTGGAGGACGCCTATCTCGAAGCCATGAAGGCGAGCCGCCAAGACGCTGCCGGTGAGCCCCGGTGAGCCGGATCGGCCTGCAACGGCTGGTGGCCCAGACCGGGGCCGAGGTGGGCATGACACTGCGGCGCGGCGAATCACTGCTGCTCACGGTGGCCATCCCCGTGGTCCTCGTCGTCTTCTTCTCCGAGGTCCACCTGCTCCCGACGGGCACCGGTCACCCCGTCTCCTTCCTGGCCCCCGGTGTCCTGGCCCTGGCCGTCATGGGGACGTCTCTCGTGAACCTGAGCATCGCCACCGGCTTCGAGCGCGGCTACGGGGTGCTGAAGCGCCTGGGGGCCACCCCCCTCGGGCGGCCGTCGCTGCTCGGGGCCAAGATCGGGGCCGTCGTCGTGGTCGAGGCCCTCCAGGCCGTCGTGCTGGTGGCGGTGTCCCTGGCCCTCGGCTGGCACCCGACCGCCGGTGGTGCCGGGGTGGCGGTGGTCGTGGTCCTGCTGGCCACGGCCGGGTTCGGTGGCCTCGGCCTGTTCCTGGCCGGCCTGCTGCGGGCCGAGGTGAACCTGGCCGCCGCCAACGGGTTGTGGCTCCTTCTGCTTCTCGTGAGCGGGATGCTGGCCCCGCTGTCGAAGTTGCCGGGATGGCTCGAAGAGCTGGCCAAGCTCCTTCCCGCCGCCGCGCTGGCGGAGGCCCTGCACGACACCCTCGGTCTGGGCCGGGCCGTGCCCGGGTGGGCCTGGTTGGTGCTCGTCCTGTGGGCAATGCTCGCTCCGACAGCGGCGGTGATGACGTTCCGATGGGAGTGACCCGCATCCACATCGCCGTCATCGGCGCCGCCTACGCGTCGGCATCGGAGTGTGAGGCGGCCGAGCAGGTGGGACGCCGCATCGCCGAGGCCGGGGCCGTGGTCGTCTGCGGCGGCCTCGGCGGGGTGATGGAGGCGGCCTGCCGCGGGGCCCGGGCGGCCGGCGGCACCACGGTCGGCATCCTGCCCGGAACCGATCGATTCGATGCCAACGACTATGTCGACGTCGCCGTTCCCACCGGCATCGGTGAGGCTCGGAACGCCGTGGTGGTGGCCACGGCCGACGCCGTGGTGGCCGTGGGCGGTGAGTTCGGGACCCTGTGCGAGATCGCCCTGGCCCTGAAGGCGGGAACGCCGGTCATCGGTTTTCACACATGGGAGCTGGCCCGCCCGGGTAAGGCGGTCGAAGGGATCGAAGCCGTCGACAGCCCCGAGGTGGCGGCGGCCGTCGCCCTCGAACGGGCCACCACCAGAGTGGCCCTGCGCCTCAGGGCGAGGAGCGGACCGACCCCGTGACCGGTCCGCTCAGCCCCGAAGAACAGCAGCGTCGGCTGGCCGCTCTCTCCGCCGGTTTCGTCGGGGCACTGATCTGGGTCGTCCTCATTCTCGGCTGGTTCGCCTTGCGGTGGCCCGGCGTCCTCGTGGCCGCACTGGTGGGCCTGGTTCTCGTCCGGGGTCGACGCCTCCTGCTGCAACGCCGCCGGCGGCGCTAAAGGGGCAACGCCACGAGCTCGACGCCGATCGACGAGAGCAACGACACGGCCTCGGGAAGAGCCACCCGCATGCCTCTCACGTCGTTGTCGTTGTTGTCGACAGGTCAGCTTGCAGTTGGTGAAGGCGGCGGCCGGGAACCGGCTGTGAACCACCGTGACGAGCGCCATGTTGCCGTCGGCGAACGAGCAGTCGTCGAAGACGCACGATCGGAGGAAGGTGTCACGGCTCTCCGTCGTAGTGGGCTGCCTCGAAGGCGGTCGACGGTGTCCTTACGTGCCGTCGATACGGGCGATCTCCGCTTCGAGGGTGGACGCTTTGATGGGACCCTCCACGATCTTCGTCACGGTCCCGCCGGCGTCGATGAAGACCGTGGCCGGGTTGCCGTACACGTGGTAGGCCGGTGCCGTCACGCTGAACGAGTCGCGTCCCACCGGGAATTCGACGCCGCTCTTGCGGGCGAAGGCCAGGCCGCTGGCCGGCGCGTCGTTGTCATCGATGCCGATGAACCGCACCCTGTCCCCGGCCACCTGGGCCTGGCGGGCCACCGAGGCGAAGGAGGGCAGTTCGCTGTGGCACGGCCCACACCAGGAGGCGAAGAAAGTGAGCACCACCGCCTCGTGGGCACCCTCACCGACGATGGGCACGCCCACCCGAGGTCCCGGTCCCAGTCTCGGCAACGAAAAGTGCGGCGCCTTCGTCACTGCCGGAGCGCTGAACCCGGTGAGGGCGATCCACAGGCCGGCGGCGATGACCACGCCCACCGCCAGCGAGACGAGCCGACGGCGGACCGGGCTCCTACCCGGGCGCCGGCCCGCCGGCTCAGTGGAAACGGAGGAGGACATCGCCGGCCATGGCGGCGAAGAGCAGCGTCAGGTAGGTGATCGAGTACTTGAACAACCTCATCGCCGCCTTCGGGGTGGCCAGCTGCCGCAGCCGGACGGCGTAGACGAGGAAGACGGCTCCGAGAACGAGGGCCGAGGCCAGGTAGAGGGCCCCCATGTGACCGACCACGGCGAAGAGGACGGTGACGACCACGAGGAGAACCGTGTAGATGACGATCTGGCCGGCTGTCCGCTTGAGAGTGGTCACCACCGGCATCATGGGGACGCCGGCCGATGCATAGTCCTCGCGGTACTTGATGGCCAGGGCCCAGAAATGCGGCGGGGTCCAAATGAAGATGACGGCGAAGAGCACGACCGGCGCCCAGCCCAGGTGGTCGGTGACCGCCGCCCAACCGACGAGGACGGGGACGGCCCCGGCGGCGCCGCCGATCACGANNCAGAAGTGCGGCGGGGTCCAGATGAAGATGATGGCGAAGAGAACGACGGGTGCCCAGCTCAGGCTGTTGGTCACCGCCGCCCATCCGACCAGCACCGGCACTGCGCCAGCCGCACCTCAGATGACGATGTTCTGCGTCGAGCGGCGCTTGAGCCACAACGTGTAGACGAAGACGTAGAAGAGCGCCGCCGACAGGGCCAGCACGGCCGAGAGCAGGTTGACCCACCGCCACAACTCGGCGAAGGCGACCGCCTCGAGGACGAGGGCGAACACCAGCGCGGCCCGTGGTGTCATGGCCCCGGTGACAAGCGGACGGTTCCGGGTCCGGTGCATCACCTTGTCGATGTCCCGGTCGACCACCATGTTGATGGCGTTGGCCCCGCCGGCGGCCAGCGCCCCGCCGGCCAGGGTGGCCACCATGAGCCACTCCGACGGCACCCCCCGGCGGGCCACGAACATGGTCGGCAGCGTGGTCACGAGCAGCAGCTCGATGATCCGGGGCTTGGTGAGGGCGACGTAGCTGCGGATCGTTCCCGTCCCGACGTCCGGCACAGATCCAGACAGCGAGGTCATCGGCACGGAGCCTACGGTGCCCGCCCCCCCGGGACAAAGCAAGGCCGGTGGTGACGCCGTTCGGGCCGTCCTCCCCGCCCTTCGAGACCGGAGGTGCCCCCCGGTACCATTCACCCGGTGCTCCCCACCATCGGACCCCGGGGTTTTCTGCGCGTCACCCAGGTGGCGCTCGGCCTCGTGGTCCTGAACATCGTCTCCGGGGCCGCCGTCCGCCTCTCGGACTCCGGTCTCGGCTGCCCCGACTGGCCGCGCTGCTACGGGCATGTCTACCCCCCGCTCAAAACGCACGCCTTGATCGAGTTCTCAAACCGGATCGTGTCGGGCCTGGTCGGAGTGATGACCGTCGCGGCGGGTNNCTCGGCTGCCCCGACTGGCCCACCTGCTCGAAGCACCACCTCACCCCGCCGCTCTCGCTCCATCCGGCCATCGAATTCTCGAACCGGCTGGTCGTAGTGGCGCTGTGCATCGTGGCCGCCGCCGTCCTCCTGGCCGCCCTGCGCCGTCAACCGCGGCGCCCCGACCTCACCCGCCTGTCGGCCGGCCTGATCGGCGGGATCCTGGCCGAGGCCGTCCTCGGGGGCATCGTCGTCTACTCGAAGCTCAATCCCTATGTCGTCATGACCCACTTCATGGTCG